>JANYHY010000009.1 GCA_025362165.1 Myxococcales bacterium
TGATCATGCAAGACGAGGCGCGCCACGTCGCGTTCGGCGTGCTCTCTCTCAAGGACCTGTACAAGGAGATGCCCGCGAGCGAGCTGAGAGATCGCGAGGACTTCATCGTCGAGTCTTCGCGCTTGCTTCGTGATCGCTTCCTCGGGCAAGAGGTCTGGGAGCGCATGGGCCTGCCGAAGGCCGAGTGCGAAGCGGCCGCGAACGAGAGCGCGATGATGGCGATCTTTCGCCGGCTCTTGTTCTCCAAGATCGTCCCCAACACCAAGCGGCTCGGCCTGCTCACGCCGTACGTGCGCCGTGGGTTCGAGGAGCTCGGGGTGATCGAGTTCGAGTCTTTGCCTGCGAGTGCCTGATACTCTCGGTCGTCCCATGTCGAAGGACGCAGCGCCCCGAACGCGAAACGCAGCTGAAACCAAGCGCCGCATCCTCGACGCAGCGGAGGCCGAGTACGCCGCGAAGGGGTTCGATGGCGCGCGCCTCGGCGCGATCGCGAGGGTCGTTGGCGTGCAACAGGCGCTCATCCACCACTACTTCGAGGACAAGGCCGGCCTCTATCGCGCGGTCGTCGATCGCGCGCTTGGCGCGATGAGCACCGAAGGTTGGGACATCCTCGCGCGCACGGTCTCCGCCGTCGGCAAGAGCTCGCGCGGCAAGAGCATGAGGCTCACCCAAGAAGACGTGCGGCCGCTCGTCGAGGCGTTCATCGATCTGTTGCAGCGCTTCTTCACGGAGCATGGGCAGATCCTCGCGATCGTCCGGCACGAGGCGCAAGACGGATCGACGCTCGCGCTCGACGTGATCCGAACCCGCGTCAAGCCGGTGGTCGACGCGGTCACCGCGTACCTCGACGCGTTGAAGGGAGCGGGCGAGCTGCGCCGCGACGTCGACGTGCGACAGCTCACGATCAACGCGATGGCGATGGTCGCGTTTCCGTTGATGGAGCAACCGATGCTCGGCGCGGTGTGGCCGCTCGATCCGAAGACGAAGACGTTCTTGGCCGCCGCGCGTGAGGAGATCGTGCAGATGCTGCTCTTGCGGCTCCTCCCCTGAGGTGGGATCATCGGCGGATGCGTCTCGCAGCGATCTCTTCGGCGGTGTTGGTGTCGGGTCTCGCGCTCTGGGCGTGCGCCACCGCGGTCGTCCCCATCGACAACACGGATCTGCCCGAGAGCGGTCCGCCGATCGACAGCAGCAAGAACGCAGACTCCGGATGCCCTCAGTTCAACACCGACACGGATCCGAAGCACTGCGGCTCCTGCACCAATCAGTGCACCGCGCTTCAAGTGTGCGGCGCGGGCGTTTGCAAGGCTGCGTGTGATGCGCCGTCGACCAAGTGCGTGACGGACGCGGGCGGCGGCTGCGTCGACCTCACGAAGGATCCGGCGAACTGCGGCAAGTGCAACAACACGTGCGGTGTCGTCGACGCCGGCTCGCTGCCCACGGACAACGGTAACCCCGACGCAGGCATCCCCGCGCCCGACGGCGGCTTCGACGCAGGCATCGCTCCGCAGGCAGGAACTCCGAGCTGCGCGGCCAACACTTGCGGAGTCAACTGTCCGCCTTCCACGACGCTCTGCACGGACAACATTTGCTACGATACGCAGAACAACCACGACCACTGCGGCAACTGCATGACCGCCTGCGCGGTAGACACGGAGTGGTGCACGGCGGGGCACTGCTGCGGAACGGGCAAAGAGTACTGCAACGGCATGTGCGCGGACGTCACGGCGGACAAGAACAACTGCGGCGCGTGCGGCAACGTCTGTCCGGGCCAGCAGGTTTGCTTCAACGGCGCGTGCACGAGCAGCCAGCCGTGCTCGGTCGTCGCGACCGCTTGGTGCAAGAACAAGGGCTGGTTCGTCTCGCCGTGGGCCAACCAGTTCCCCAATCAGCCGGGTGGAGCGATCGTCTGCACGAAGGTCGCGAACTCGGCTGGCAACGATTGCGACACCTGCGCGACGTACAACCAGCTCGTGTGGAAGAACACCGCGAAGGACGTCTGCAGCTCGCCGCAAAAGCTCACCGTAGGCAACGTGTATGGCGGGCATTCACCATGTCTGTGCCAAGCCAACGATCTGTCCTGCGGCTCGTGGCAGATGAGCAACTGCACGCCTGACTGAGAGGCGGACGCTTGCGGCTCTTCGTCGTTGGTGAGATCCTTGCTGGATGCGCCTTTAAGTTTCCGCTCTCCTCGCGCTTCCGTGCGCGGGCGTGTTCGTGTGGGCCTGCGCGACCGCGATCGTGCCGACGGCCGCGCGTGTGGCGACGACGACGCCCACGCCCGTCATCTCGACGATCACGCTCATCTTCCAGTGAGCTATTTCTTGGGGAGAGCGGGGATGGCGGCCCACGCGTCGCTGTAGCTTCCGCCGGGGTTCCACATGATCCAGCCGGTGCCGCCCGCGTTGGTGGCTTCGACGGTCTCTTGCGCGAGGTACTTCGGACCATATCCCGGAGAGTTCCACATGAACGCTTGGAGCCACGGGCGGATCACGGCGGTCGTGATGTGTGCGCGCGCGAGCTTGGCCGTCGCCTGTCGCGTGCCGATGCCGACGATCTCTGGGTGGCTGCCTGGCTCGGCCCAGCCCATGTAGCCGTGGCCATAGTGTGAAGGATACACCATCGGCATGAGCGCCTCTGCTTCGGACCCCAATCGCTCGATCTCCTGGCCGAGGTTGTCGATGTCCGGTTGGTAGTCCTGGGTCGTCACGCCGAAGATGTCGAGAGACAGCGGCACGTGCTTGGCCAGCGTGATGGCGTGGATGCGGTGGGCGAACGCGGTGATCACGTCCTTCTGGTTGCGGTTGTGATCCTTGAGGTGGAACTCCGCGTTGCCGAGCCCGTTCTGCACGGGGTACCGCACGTAGTCCAAGTTGATCTCGTCTGCGCCGAGGTCGATCACCTCTTTGACGAGATCCTCGATGTACTGCTGTGAGAGGTCGCCCGCGGGATCGAGCCAGCCGATCGGATACGGCCCACCCCATGAGCCGCGCACGCTCAAGTCGGGCGCCTTCTCCGCGGCGAGGGGATCATGGAAGCACGCGACGCGCACGCTCACGCGGACCCCATATTTGTGGGCGAATCGGATGGTGCGTGACATGTCAGCGATCGGAGCGCCTTTGGTCGCACCAGTGTCGATCGCGACCTTCACCTTAGAGGGGTAGGTCACTTCGCCCATGTACGCCTTGCCGTCCAAGATGACCGCGTTCATGCCGCGCTCTTGCATGTGCCGGAGCGTGTCCTCCCAACGCACTGTCGCGTCAGGTCCGGTCAGAAAAATGCCGCGCATGGATTTGTCGTCGGGCCATGGCAAGCGATCGGTGTCGGGGTTGGGCACTTTCGTCACCAGGTTGGGGATCGTGATCGTGGTGCCGGGCTTTGGGTTGCCGAGCGTCTTGCCGAGCTCCGCCGCGAGGTACGTCTCGGTCAGCGGGAGGTACGCTTTGGCGATCGTGTACCCGGTGTCCTTGGGACCGACGTCGTGCGTGACCACGAGCGCGCCATCGCTGTTGCGCTCTGCCTTGCCGCCTCGAGGGAGGTGAGCTTGCGCCCACAAGAGGAGCGTATCCGGCGCCGGCTCGGGTGCGGCTTCGGAGGGAGCTTGGGGAGGCGCGGCGACCGCGAACGCTTGTGACGCGTGCGGATTGCGAACCGCAGGCGCCTGCGATGCGACGGGAGCTTGGCCCGCGCAGGCGGACGCGACGAGGGCGAGGAGCAACGTGGAGCGAGCGTGCATGATGGCCGAACTTCGCGCGCTTGCCCGCGCGAGGCCAAGTTTTCAGGCCAATTGATGCCGCTTTCGGCGGACATCAACGGCCTTCGGCAAGTGGAGGTGCCGCTGGCACGCCCCAATTGACGCTGGCGAAGCCAATCCGCCTAGTTGTCGTTCCCCTTAGGCGGCGACAATTTCGGCGTCAGCTCGCGGCGAGAGCGCGCGGCGAGCAGCTCTCGCTCGACTCTCTTGGGCGTGCTCGGACCGCGGTACACGAACGCTGTGTAGAGCTGAACGAGATCGGCGCCAGCGTCCATCATCGCGAGCGCGTCCTCTCCCGTGGAGACTCCACCAACACCGATGATCGTCGCCTGCATGCCGAGCTTGGCGCGCGCGCGCGCGACGACTTCACGAGCGCGAGTGGCGAGCGGCGGTCCCGAGAGCCCGCCCGCGCCGATCTCTCGCACGCGTTCGGGTGTCGTCGACAGAGCTGCGCGCGCGATCGTCGTGTTCGTCGCGACGATCCCTGCGAGGCCGACCTCACCCACGACCTCGAGCAGCGCGTCCAGCTCCGTGTCTCCGAGATCGGGCGCGATCTTCAGGAGGATCGGGCGACGCAGATCATTTTGCTGAACCAAGGCTGAGAGCAGCGCGTGCGCGAGCAATGGACCCTGCAGCGCTCGTAGGTTCGCGGTGTTCGGGGACGACACGTTCACCACCACGAAATCGCACACGGGCGCGACGTGGCGAAAGCTCTCCAAGTAGTCCTCGATCACTGGCTGAGGATCGTCGGTGATCTCCACCGCGCGCGACTTGCCGATCGAGAACGCGACGGGCACACCGACGCCGCGCAAGCCACCGCGCGCGACGAAGCGCTTTGCGACCGCCCGCGCACCTTCGTTCGGAAAACCCAGGCGATTGACGATCGCGCGATCTGCGGGCAATCGAAACATGTTCGGCGTGGGGTTCGGCGCCTGCGCGCGCGCCGTGACAGTGCCCAGCTCGACGAAGCCGAAGCCCAGCGCGGCCAGCGCTCTCGCTCGTGTCGCGTTCTTGTCGAAGCCCCCAGCGAGCCCGACGACCGACGGGAAATCGAGACCGAGCGCGCGAACCTTCGATCGCGGATCGGGCCGATTCACTGCGCGAACAAGCGCTCGTAGGGGCGCGACGTACTCCAACGGCGCGAGCGCCAGCATCCCCAGCGCGTGCGCGAGAGAAGGCGAAAGAGTGAACAGCAGCGGGCGCGCGAGCGCGTACATGTCCATGCGCCTTGTAGCATCGTGGTACGCTCATCCGCTGCACCCGGAGGATCTATCCATGCGACCTTTGTTCACTTGCTTCTTGTTGCTCGCGGCATGCAGCAGCACCCCCACCACGAACACGAACCCCGACGCGGGCGGCAAGGACTCCAGCCCCCCGCAGGACTCGGGAGGCACGCCTGACGCGGGAGTCGTCGTGAACGGCTGCGGTCCGACGGACTTCGTCGCGGCCAATACGATCACCTGGAGCTTCACGGTGATGCCCAAGTGCGTCTCGATCAAACCCGGCGATAGCGTCACCTGGAACGGATCGTTCGGGATTCACACCCTCGATGCGTTCGGCGGCGACAGCCCGAACCCCATCACTGGCACCGGCACGGCTGATGGCGGCGCCTCGGTCACGATCAAGTTCCCGACCGCTGGTACCTTCGGCTTTCACTGCGCCAACCACGCGACGATGCTCGGCGCCGTCAAAGTGGCTCCGTGAGGAACACCATGAAAAAGCATCTCTTCACTTCTGTCGTCTTCATGACCCTTGGGACGTTGGTCTACGCGTGCGGCGGCGACGACTCCGTCACTCCCGGAGTCGACTCAGGCGCAAAAGACACGAGCACCAAGGACTCGAGCGTTGCCGATTCGAGCGTCGCTGATTCGAGCGTCGCCGATACGGGCGTCGCGGACACGAGCGTCGCGGATACTTCCGTCGCGGACACAGGCCCGGTCGACGCCGGCCCGACGAACGGATGCACCGTGTTCGCCGATCACACTCCGCAGAACGATCCGCGCCTCATCACGTTCCCAGGTCCGAACCTCACAGCCGTGTACTCGATCAGCTGCATGCAAATCAGCAAGGGTCAGACAGTGACGTGGACCGCGGACAAAAACGTCACGTTCGTGTCCCACCCACTGCAGACCGAGAACGAGATGGGTACGCCGATCGTCAACACGGGAAGCGGGACGACCGTGAGCTTCACGTTCAACTCGACGGGCACCTTCGGGTTCCACTGCATGTTCCATGGTTTCACGATGAAGGGCGCGATCTTGGTGCAGTGAGGGTGCGCCTGTGCTGACGCAGCGCGACGCAAATCGGGCGCTTGGCGCCACACCCCACCTGTTCAAAATCAGACTAGGCAACTACAGTCGCGAGACCTTCACCAAGGAGTCCGCACTGTGATCATCGGCGTCCCCAGAGAGATCAAGACACGCGAGTACCGAGTCGGCATGACGCCCGCGGGCGTGCGCAGCCTCACTCAGCGCGGGCACAAAGTGCTCGTGGAGAAGAGCGCTGGCGATGGCAGCGGTTTGTCGGACGCGGCTTACGTGTCGCAAGGCGCGACGATCGTCGAGACAGCGGCGGAGGCTTGGGGCGCCGAGATGGTCGTGAAGGTGAAGGAGCCTCTCCCCGCGGAGTTTGGCTTCTTCCGTGAGAACCTTGTAGTCTACACATATCTCCACCTCGCGCCCGAGGCTGAGCTCACCAAGGAGCTGCTCGCGAAGAAGGTGATCGGCGTCGCGTACGAGACGATCGAGAACCCGGACGGAACGTTGCCGTTGCTTCGCCCAATGAGCGAGGTCGCGGGACGCATGGCCGTGCAAGTCGGCGCGACGTGTTTGGAGAAATGGAAGGGTGGCAAGGGCGTGCTCCTCGGCGGTGTGCCGGGCACGCGTCGCGGTCGCGTCGTGATTCTGGGCGGCGGCGTCGTCGGACGAAACGCGGCGACGATCGCCATCGGCATGGGCGCGCAGGTCACCGTTCTCGACGTGCGCGCCGAGACGATGGCGTACCTCGAAGACGTGTTCGGCGGCGCGATCGAGACGCTTTACTCGAACCCCACCAACATCGAAGCGAGCGTCGCCCGCGCGGACCTGGTGATTGGCGGCGTCTTGCTCGCCGGCGCACGCGCACCGAAGCTCGTCACGGCAGATCTCGTGTCGCGCATGGAGAAGGGCTCCGTCATCGTCGACGTCGCCGTCGACCAGGGTGGAT
>JANYHY010000218.1 GCA_025362165.1 Myxococcales bacterium
CGAGAGCTCCGCTGTGTCGCTCGCCCACCAGCCGGTCTTCTTGAGCTTCTTGCTGACCGTGAAGCCCGGCGTCCCGCGCTCGATCACCAACATCGAGATGCCGCCGTGACCTGGGCCGCCAGTGCGCACGGCGCAGGTGACGAAGTCTGCGCGCACGCCCGAGGTGATGAACGTCTTGCTCCCGTCCACGACGTAGTGTTCGCCGTCTCGCACGGCCTTCGTTTTAAGAGACGCGACGTCACTGCCACCGCCTGGCTCGGTGATCGCGAGCGCCGCGATCAGCTCTCCGCGCAGCGTAGGCCTCACGAAGCGATCGACTTGAAGCGGAGTGCCCATCTTCACGATGGGTGGCAGCGCGATGCCGTGACTGCCGAGACCCACCACCGTGCCCACGCTCTTGCCCGCGAGCACCAGCTCCTCGGAGGCGACGAGCACGTCCATGACGTCGCCGCCACCACCGCCGACGCTCTCGGGATAGCCGATGCCCATGAGCGAAGCGCGCGCGAGATCACGGTAGAGCTCGCGAGGAAATTCTTCGGCCTCTTCCCAAGCGTGCGCGTGCGGCGCGATCGCGGAGGAGGCGAATTTACGGGCTTGCGCGCGAAGCTGAGCGTGCTCCGCGGTCTCGAACAAATAAGTCGCCATGCGCGGAGAGTACACAGCGCGTGCCACATTGGGGCGTGCCAACGGCACCTCCACTCGCCGAAGGCTGTTGATGTTCGCCGAAGGCGGCGTCAAGATGCGCCCGCGTGATTCGACTCGATGGTGTGACCAAGCAACATGGCAAGCAGATCCTCTTCATGGACGCGCAAATGGGCGTCTTCAAGGGAGAGAAGATCGGCTTGGTCGGGCCCAACGGCGCAGGCAAGTCGACGATCTTCCGGCTCATCGTCAAAGAAGAGCAGCCGGACGGCGGCCAAGTGTCGATCGATCGCGGCGTGACCATCGGCTACTTCAGCCAAGACACCGGCGACATGGGCGGGCGCTCCGTGCTCGAGGAGACGATCGCGGGCGCAGGCGAGGTCGCGGACGTCGCGCACGAGTTGCACGAGCTCGAGCACGCGATGGCGGATCCAGAAAAGGCAGACGAGCTCGATCACATCGTCACGCGCTTCGGAGAAGTCCAAGCGCGGTTCGACGAGCTAGGTGGCTACGCGCTCGAGAGCAGAGCCCAAGAAATTCTTGCAGGTCTCGGCTTCGATCCCGAGGTCGTCACCGGAGACGTCGGAAAGCTCTCCGGTGGCTGGAAAATGAGGGTCGCGCTCGCTCGCATCCTCTTGATGCGCCCCGATGTGTTGTTGCTCGACGAGCCCACCAACCACTTGGACATCGAAGCGATCCTCTGGCTCGAGACCTTCTTGCGCGACTTCTCCGGCGCAGTGGTGATGACGAGCCACGATCGCGAGTTCATGAATCGCCTCGTCGGCAAGATCATCGAGATCGACGCCGGCGAGCTCGTCACGTACTCGGGCAACTACGACTTTTACGACAAGCAACGCCTGCTCGCGGCCGCGCAGCAACAAGCGCAGTTCGATCGGCAGGAGGCGATGCTCGAGAAAGAGCGCGCCTTCATCGCACGCTTCAAGGCGCGCGCGAGTCACGCGGCGCAAGTGCAGTCACGCGTGAAGAAGCTCGAGAAGATCGAGGTCGTCGAGCCACCCCGCACACGCAAGGTCGTCGACTTCGATTTCCGCACGCCACCTCGCTCCGGCGAAGACGTCGCCAAGCTCGATCACGTCAGCAAGAAGTACGGCAACAAGGTCATCTACGAGGGGTTCGACTGGCTCGTTCGCCGCGGCGAGCGGTGGTGCGTGATGGGCAAGAACGGCGCGGGCAAGAGCACTCTGCTCAAGCTGATCGCTGCTGCAACAGCGCCGGACGACGGAAAAGTGACGATCGGCGCCTCCGTGAAGATGGGCTACTTCGCCCAGCACGCGATGGACGTCCTCGACGCGGACAAGTCCGTGCTCGAGACGCTGCAAACGAGCTTTCCGCTCGCCACGCAGGGCACGCTCCGCACGCTCCTCGGTGCGTTCGGCTTCTCTGGAGACGACGTAGAGAAGAAGGTGAAGATCCTCTCCGGCGGTGAGAAGGCGCGCGTCGTCCTCGCGACGATGCTCTACGATCCGCCCAATTTCCTGGTGCTCGACGAGCCCACCAACCACTTGGACCTATGGACCAAAGAGATGCTCATGCAGGCTCTCCAGAAGTTCGAAGGCACGTTGCTCTTCGTCTCTCACGACCGCCAGTTCTTGCGCGCGCTCACCAACCGCGTCCTCGAGATAACGCCCACCACGCGTCACGTCTACGGCGGCGGCTACACGGAGTACGTGGAAGAGACGGGCCGCGAGGCCGCGGGCGTCAGCTAGAATAATCTACTAAAAAAGACACTCCTTCGCTTGACAGGAATGTCTGCCGCTGCGATGGTTGGTCTATGACCTGGACGACGTTTGCCAAGATGTGCGGGAGAGCCCCATGCGAATTGGTCTAATCGGCGGAATCGAGCGCTCCAGAAATTTCTTGGTGCAAGCCGCGGCGAGCGCAGGCCACTCACTCGAGGTCCACGACGGCGCCGTGGGTGGTCGCGGCGCAGAGGTGCTCGCGGGCATCGTCGATCGCTCGGACGTGGTCATCATCTCAGTGGGCATCAACAGTCACGGCGGCGCCCTGATCGCGAAGGACCTCGCCAAGAGAAGTGGGCGACCTTCAGTGATCATCCGCAAACCCAGCAAATCAGCCCTCCTCAGAGCGATCCGCGAGCTCCCCAACACGTCCGTCGCGCATTGACTATGCTGGGGTGTCACGCGTCGTCGACCAGATGTCGTAAGAAGCGCCCTGGGCCGCTGAGGAACAATCGCCAGTTCTTCACGAGGTCCAGGTCGTCGTAAGAATCAACGCTGCGAATTCCGCTCTCGCCAATCTCGAATAGCGTCGCGCCGGGCAGTGACACCAACAATGGAGAGTGAGTCGCGACGATGATCTGACTGCCTTCGCGCCTCATCGTGTCCAGCAAAGACACGAGCCCCAGACAAGAATGGAACGAGAGCGCAGACTCTGGTTCGTCGAGAAAATAGACTCCTACGTCTTCGAACGAAAATTGCTTCCAAGAACTACTTGAATCTTTCAGTGCGCTCGTGCGCCCCAGTCTTTCAGGGACGACCAGTCGAGAACGTCATTTGTTAGCGCAGTTGTGGACCTTGT
>JANYHY010000057.1 GCA_025362165.1 Myxococcales bacterium
CTTGTCGCGCAGGCTATCGCGACCTTCGAAGGGCAACGCTCCGGCAACCGCGTGATAGAGGATGGCGCCCGCCGAGTAGACGTCGGAGGCCTCGTTGACGCGCCGCGCGTCGAGCAGCTGCTCGGGGGCCATGTAGGGCACCGTTCCAATGGCCGCGTGCATGGCCGTGAGGCTGCTCGTCCGTCCGGTCGGGCTCTTCACGCGACTAAGATTGAAATCAAAGACGACCGCGTGCCACCCGTTGGCGTTGGGGCGCAGGATGATGTTGTCCGGTTTGATGTCGCGGTGGATGATCCCGATCGACTGCATCTCGGCGATACCGCTCAGCACGCCGATCCCCAGGCTCGTCGCGTCTTCCACGGAGAAACGGGCGCGTTTGAAGACGGCCGAGAGGAGCTCCCCCTCGATGTATTCCATGACCAGCGCCATCCCGGCAGGAGGTCCGGACAGGAACTCGTACATGCGTGCAATGTGTGGGCTGGTGAGGCGCGAGAGGGCCCACGCTTCGCGGCGAAAGCGCTCGACGCTCTCCTTCGATCCCGCAGTGCCGCTGTGCAGCACCTTGATGGCGACGCGCTCGCTCGTGTTCGGATCCGCGGGCTTGATGCGGTGGGCGAGCCACACGACACCGAAGGCGCCCGTTCCGAGCAGCGAGTCGAGCTCGTACGCCCCGAATCGGGAGCCGGGCGCTAGCTGCACGGGGCCATCCTACGCGGGCGGCCGCATCGGCGCGACCCCTAAACGGCTGACACCTGATAGGTTTCTCCGGCATGACGGCGAGCAGCCCGCCGGAGGACCACACCCGAAGCGAGGGCCTGCTCGCTCTGCGCAATGGCGCCAAGCTCGCGGCTTCGATGATCCTGACGTGGAGCGTGGCGCTCATCGTCACGTTCAAGCTGCCGAAGTACCTGGGGCCCGAGCGGTTCGGACACTATAGGTTCGGCGACCAGTTCGCGATGTCCCTCGCGGTCTTCCTGAGCCTCGGGGTGGATACGTACATCTCGCGCGAGGTCGCGGTTCGGCCCAAACACGCCAGCGATTTCTTTGGCGGGGTCCTCGTGACACGCGCGCTCGTCATCCTGCCGCTGGTCGTCGTCGCCTTCGTCTTTCTGGACGGCGAGGTGCACGAGCGGCGGCTCGCCGCGGTGCTGTTCGGGTTTGCCTATCTCTTCACCGCGCTGAACCAGACCTTTCAGCAGACGCTCCAAGCCGCCTCGAAAGTCGACGGTCTCGCGGTGGCCAACGTGGTCGCCAAGGTGCTCTGGGGCGGCGGCACGTTTGCCGCGGTCAGCGTGCAAGCGCCCTTCTGGGTGCTCCCGCTGCCGATGATCTTGGGCGAGGGTCTCAAGGCGGCCTTCCTCTACGTCGTGACGAAGGGCGCCGTCGATCTGAAGCTCCGCATCGACGTCGCCGAGACGTTGAAGGTGCTCAAGGTCAGCGTTCCCTTCTACATCGCCAACGTCGCGGTCTCACTCGGATCGTCGATCGACGTCGTCGTCCTCGGGAAGATCGTCTCGAAGACGTCGGAGGAGGTCGGCTGGTACGGCTCGGCACGTCAGATCGCGCAGCTCTCGGCGCTGCTATCGCCCATCATGAGCGGCGTTCTCATCCCGATGATGAGCCGCGCGAAGGCACGCAACGAGGAGGACTTCTACAGGATCCTGCGGCGCGGCCTCGAGGCGGTCATCGTCGTGTCGTTGCCGCTGACCCTGATCCTCGGGCTCGGCGCGGAGTACTGGATCCACATCACGATCAGGGACAAATTCCTGCCCGCCGCGGACAGCCTTCGTTGGCTCGCGCCAACGTTCGTCTTCGCATACGCGAACGTCCTCCTGTGGCTCGCGCTGATGATCCTCGACCGCTCGTGGACGATCACGATCGTCTCGATCGCCGGCCTCGTGCTCCTGCCGATCTTGATCGTGATTGCCGTACCGCTCTTCGCGCCCATCGGGCCCGGGGGTGCGGGCATGGGCGTGGCGATCGCGCTCTCGACACGCGAGCTGGTCGTCCTGGTCGTGTTCCTCGCGTTCCTGGGGCAGAAGGCCCTCGACCGTCGCGGGCTCGCGTCGGCCGTAAAGTCGCTCGCGATCTGCGTCGTGGTCGCCACCGCGGATCATTTTTTCGCGCATGCGCTGGTTCCCCCGCTGCGACTCGCCGCCGACGCAGCGCTTTACGCCGCGCTGGCGCTGGTCTTTGGGCTCATCGCCCTGAGCGATCTGAAGGCCGTGCTCAAGATGCTGAAAGACCGAAAGAACGCGGACTCCTAGCCTGCAGGTCGGCGGGCGCGCGGACGCTAGAAGTGCGCCGGGAGGGGGGCCCACGTCAGCCCCGCGTACACGGTGGCTTGGGTCAGGTGGTTGAAGCGAATGGCGTTGTTGAAGTCCTGCGAGCCGTACCGCAGCCCGAGGTCGATTGACAACGTCGGTCCTAGAGCTTGGCGGACG
>JANYHY010000071.1 GCA_025362165.1 Myxococcales bacterium
ATCGTGCGCGATCTCGGCATACAAGACGCGATGGTCTACCTGTCGTCGATCGGCAGCGGCGACACGCGCGCGCGATACAAGGCCGCGCTGCTCGAGTACTTGGAGCCCAAAAAAGATGGCCTCTCGACCGAATCGCAGCGCAGGCTCGCGATCAACCCGCTGCGCATCCTCGATTCGAAGAGCCCCGCAGATCAGGAGATCGTGCGCGGCGCGCCGTCCATGATCGAACACCTCACGGACGCCGACAAAACTCACTTCGACGGCCTGCGCCGCATGCTCGACGCGCTCGGCACACCCTACCAGGTGGACCCGCGGCTCATTCGCGGCCTCGATTATTACACGCGCACGCTCTTCGAGATCAAAGGCGCCGCGGACAAGCTTGGCGCGGGCAGCACGCTGATCGCGGGCGGAAGGTACGACGGCATGGTCGCGGATCTCGGCGGGCCGAGCGTCCCTGCGATCGGCTTCGCAGCTGGCATGGAGCGGCTGATCATCGCTGCGTCGTCCACCGCCGCAGGACCCGTGTCCGACGTGTTGGTCGCGCCGCTCGGCGAGCGCGCGATGGGCCCAGCGTTGGTCCTTGCGCGAGATCTTCGCAGACTCGGGTTCGTCGCGATTGCGGACACGCGTGGTGGCTCGCTCAAGTCGCAGCTGCGGCGGGCCAATGATCTGGGCGCGCGCTTCGTGTGCATCCTCGGAGACGCAGAGCTCGACAAGTCGACTGTCACGCTGAAGGATCTGGCGGGTCACGCGCAGGAAGAGATCGCGCGCGACGTGGTCACCAACATCATCGCGGACCGGCTCGCCGCGAGCGGTGCAGCCCATCCGCAAGGGGAGACCCTATGAAGCGGCTCACGCTCGCCCCACTCGCTGCAGCGATCTGGGTCGTCCCCGCGATCGCGCACGCACAACAAGACACGAGCGCGCCCGCGAACAACGGGGACCCGCAGGTTCCGCAGCGCGCTGAGCCTCAAGCCGTCGCCCCGAACGATCCGCTCGCGATGAGCCCGGAGATGAAGGATCGAATCGGCAGCGATTACGACGGACGCCCGCCGCCCGCGCAGGGCTCGCTCAAGCAACGCTTCGCTGGCTACTACGAGGAGTCACGAGGAGACTATCGCCTCCGACTCTTGCCGCCGTTCTACCTTGAGCAGACGCGCGGGCTCTACGACGCGCGTTATCCGGAGCGCGCGGAGCACGTGGACCGCGAGTCGCTCATCTCGCTCCTGTATTACCAGCGCCGCAGCGAGCACGTCGACGCCGACGTCGTGTTCCCGCTCTTCTGGAGGCTCCGCAACGGGCAGAGCCACTTCTTGAACATCGGCCCTTTCGTGCACCGCGAGTCGTACGAGGGCAGCAAGAACGGACACGCGACAGAGACCGACAATTGGCTCGCGCCCCTCTATTTTCAGGGCACGCGGGCGGACGGCGGGTATCTGCACGCGCCGCTCCTCTTGACGACCTCGCACTGGAGCCAAGAGAAGGCGTTCACCTACTCGCTGTTGTACTTTCGTGATCGCAAGGGCACCGACGTCGACACGGGACTCCTGCCGTTCTACTTCCACGGCGACAACGGCGACGTCGAGGGAGCGCGGCGCAGCTATACGTTGATCCCGCCGCTCCTCTACTTTCACAGGGAGAGAGAGCTCAATCAGTCGAGCTTCACGGTCGCCGGGAACGTCGTGCTGGAGAGCGATCCAAAGCGCGACATCGTGGACGTGCTGCCGTTCTTCTTCCACATCAAGGGCAAGCCCGAGTCCGGCGGACAAAAAGAGGAGCACACGACGCTCTTCCCGTTCTTTCACTATGGGTACACCGAGACGCAGTCGCTGTTCGCATCGCCCCTGTATTTCAGGCGGATCACGCCGAAGGTAGACACGCTGCTGACGCCGTTCTACTCGCGCGCCGAGGGGCGAAAGGGGTCGACGGCGCTCACGCTCGCAGGTCCCATCCTCCCGATCTTCGGCCACTACGAGGACAAAGACGTCGGCACGAACGCGACGGGTCTGTTCCCGTTCTTCTTCACGAGCACGAGCCCCGCAGGGCATGACTGGCTGACGCCGCTCGCAGGACAGTTCGAGACCAAGGGCATCTCCAAGACGACGTGGATCTTCCCGACGCTCACTGTCTCCAAGTCGTACAACGGCTGGGAGACTGATTTACACCCGCTCCTGTATTTCGGTCGCAGCGGGGACGCGACGCACACCGTGATCACACCCGCGTTCCTCGACTTCGCGAGTCCGCGGGGACGCACGACCGTCGCGTTCCCTCTCTTCTGGAGGTTCAGCGACACGGCCGACAGCTCCATCACTCAGGTGGCGGGCAACACGGTCTACCTCCAAAAGCGCGTTCCCAACGGCCTCGATTGGTCGTTCCACGTGGTGCCGCTCTTCTCTTACGGAGAGGACCCGACGGGGTACTTCTGGAACGTCGTGTTCGGGCTCGCGGGCTACTCGCGCCATGGAGACTCGGCGACGGTGCGAGCGCTCTGGTTGCCCATCGACGTGAGCGGAGCACCAACTCCGCGGCAGCCTGCTCGCCAAGCGAGCGACGGAACGCCAAGCGATTTCCATTGAATGGAACGTGGATTCGCAGTTCAGTGCACGTCTGATCTCATCAACGATTTCGAATAGTTGGATCGTAACTCTCTTTTGAGACGTTCAAGACGCGTCGCGGGCTGATCCGCTACATCAACCGGGACAAAACGCGCGTGAACGCGTCGATGGCGTTCTGGACCTCGGTGGCGGTCGTGGTCTCTCCCATGGAGAGTCGGACGCTCGAGCTCGCGCGCTCTGGGTGGTACATCGCGACCAAGACGGGGGACGGATCGGCCGTGCCTGCGCTGCACGCGCTGCCGCTCGAGCACGCTACGCCCTCGAGGTCGAGCGCTGCGACGAGCTCCGGCCCGCGCCACTTGGAGACCGCGACGCTCGAGACATGCGGAGCGCGTGGCGCCGATCCGTTGACTTGTCCACCAAGCTCGACGAGCGCGGTCTCGAGGCGGTCTCGGAGCGAGCGTAGTCCGGCAACCCTCGAAGGTCCGTCCATGGCGTGCTTGGCCGCCACTCCGAACCCCGCGGCGAGGCAAGGATCGATAGTGCCGGGGCGAGCGCCCTTCTCCTGCGAGCCGCCCACGAGCAGAGGAGCGAGCTTGACGTGAGGTGCTGTCACGAGCGCGCCGATGCCCTTGGGCCCGCGGAACTTGTGAGGTGCGACGCTCGCAGACGCGACACCGTCGAGGTCGATCGCGAGCTTGCCCCACGCTTGTGCGGCGTCGACGTGGAGCCACGCGCCACGATTCTGCGACATGCGCATGACCTCGCGCACTGGCTGAATCACGCCTGTTTCTTGGTTCACGGCTTGGAGCGCCACGACGGCGACGGGGCCTTGGGCGAGGGCTCGCTCGAGATCCTCGAGATCGATCACGCCGCTGGGGAGAGCACGCACCCAGCGCGCGCGGCTGGCGTGGCGCTCTGCGACCTTGGTGATGGAGGGGTGCTCGAGTCGGCTCGTGATGATGGCTCCCTCGCGTGTTGCGAGCGCGGATGTGAGCGCGAGATTGTTGGCCTCTGTCGCGCTCGAAGTGAACGTCACGTCGCGAGGGTCCACGCCCGCGAGCGCCCCGACAGACGCACGAGAGTCCTCGACGATCGCTCTCGCGCGGCGTCCCTCCCCATGCACGCTCGACGGGTTGGCCCACGCGCGCTTGGAGGTTTCGGCCATCGCTTCGATGACCTCCTCGAGAGGTGGCGCTGTCGCGTTCCAGTCGAGGTACACCCGCACCCCAGGATCTTGCACGTTGCGAGCTCGATCGGCCAACTCCCGCGACTCGTCGCGAGAGATTCGCGAAGCCCCGCGCCTCCGCACTAGGGACCGCGCGCATGTTCGCGGGAACTGGGTTGGTATCGAAGCGGCTCTTTTCTTGCTCTACTTGTATGCATGAGAAGTCTTGCCATCACTGGGATCGCGCTCGTCTTGGCCGCCTGTTCCGGGGATGACACCACCACGGACACCACCGCGCCCGTGCCGACGGCTTCGGATGACGGCGGTTCGCCGCCCAAGGCAGATGCAGGTCTCCGGCCGCTCGGACCTGCGCAGCCGTCGGGCGGAGTGTTGCTCGAAGCCGATGGGACGCTCATCCCGTTTGGCGGCGTGAAGCTTGACACGTCAAGCGCTCCTTCGTGGCAGGGCAAGGATGTCGCTCGATCGCTCGTCGTGCTCAGCGACGGCTCCGGCGGCTGGGTGCTCGACGGCTTCGGCGCGATCCACGCTTTCGGCACGGCACCGAAGATCACGAGCCCGATCGGCGGCGTAGATGATGTCGCGCGCGCGCTCGTCGTGCTCTCGGACGAGCAGAGCGGCTACGTGCTCGATCGCGACGGCGGCCTCCATCCATTCGGCAAAGCGCCAGCAGTCATGTCGAGCTGGACCGGCAAAGATCAAGCGCGTGGCCTCGACGTTCACCTGGCCAACGGCGCGGTGGACGGCGGTTGGATCCTTGACGGGTTCGGCGGCGTGCACGCGTTCGGCGCCGCCACGGATCTCGGCGTCCCCCCGCAATACAAAGACTATGACGTGTGGACCAAGCTCCACGTCGTGGAGGGCGGCGCGTACGTGATCGGCCGATGGGGCCTCATCCAGCCGCTCGGCAAACCCGCCGGCATACCGCTCACAGGGCTACCGGACACGAAGGACGCAGACATCGTGCGCGACATCGTCCCGGTGAGCGCGAC
>JANYHY010000214.1 GCA_025362165.1 Myxococcales bacterium
GGCGGCTGGATCGATGACGCGCTTTTCGCCACCAGCGACGCGATCGATCGTCGCTTCGTAAAGGCCCCTGGCCCGTAGCGTGAGCATCATGTCGGCGAGCGCGATCCTGCGCTCGTCTGCAGGCACGCGATGCGCGGGGAGTCTCTCCAGCAGCCTGATTACGTGCCAGCCGAAGCTCGTCTCGACGACAGTTGACGTGTCACCTACGTGCGCGAGCTTGAACGCGGTCGCCGAGAAAGTGGCGTCCATGTTCCCGTCTCCCTCGACGATGCGCCCGTCTTCGGTGAACGTCGGGAGCTTCTCGACGCGCAGCTCGTTGCCCCTCGCGTCCACCGCCTTTGCCGCGCTCTCGAACGCGTCACCCGGAGCAGCTCTCACCGCAGCCAGCATGGTGTCAGCGACCGCGGCCGCAATCTTGGGATCGGTCCCCTTCTTCTTCATCACGATCGCGTGAATGACGCGGACGTGCTCCGGCAAGTCAAAGTCACGCCAGCTGCGAGCGGTCGCGACTGCCAACTCTTCGTCGCTAGGAGGTCCTTTCGCGCGTGCGTCCGAGGCGATTCGGTCGGCGGTCATTCGTCCGAGCGCGGCGGTGGACTGCCACGCCACGCTGCCGTCGTGGTCGAGGCCCCGCTTTCGCGCGGCTTGCGCGGCGAGGGCGTCGTCGACGAGCGAATCGAGCGCTTCGCGTGGTGTGACGTGCTGCCTGGCCGCGACGCGCGCGACGAGATCGCGTGAGATCTTGACGTCTCCGACCACCGCCACCGCGTCTCCCGAGAGCGTCACGTGCGCGGCCGGCGGTGGTGACGGCGAACACGCAAGCGCGAGTCCGATGAGAGCGGGAAGCTTCACGCAAGGCTCCTGGCGGCTGCGAGACGCGGAGCACACCGAACGCAAATCGCCCCGATCGCGAGCCAGAACATCGCAGCTGCGTCTCGACACTCTGACAGCGCGTAGCCACCGAGCGCGAACGCCACGAGCGCCGCGCCGAGGAACACGTACGACAGCAAGCTCATCCTTGCCACTCTACCGCAACCACGCCCACGCGAGCCCCCCGAGGGTCATGAGCGTCAACAACCCCAACCAGAAGAAGGGCGGCTTGGCAGGCTGACCGCCGCGTCGGGCGCGGTGGTGCTCGGTCGCGACCGAGGCGGACGCAGTGACGACCGCAACACCACACGCGAGCGTGACGACGCGCACGAGGACCGCGCGCTCTGGGACGGTGACGCCCCAGCCGATGCCTTGGAGCGCGAGCGCGCCGATCGCCGCTACGATGATCGCGGCTCCCCCTTGCTTGGACAACGGAGCGCGACCGGGCAGACCGGCTTCCGTGCGCGCTTCAGGTGCGCGAGCCACGGCCGGAGCCGCGCAAGCGTGAGCGAAGAGCGCCCAACCGAGCACGGATGCGATGCCACGCGCGGCGGTCATTCGCGTGGGCCCGAGGCTCTCCAAAGTTGCGAACCACGTGAGTACGCAGCCGAGCACGAACGTCCAGAGGATCATCGGTCGCACGCGCGCTCTGCCTGCTTGTGGCGGAGAGAGCCGCTCGAGGACGACGCCCGCCACGAGAGACGCGAGAGCGACGAGCGCGGCTAATTTTGGCCCGATTGACGCTCCGCGGGCCCAGGCGGACGGCGCGACCGACACGGCCCACGCGTAGCCGCCCGTGATCGCGGCTTGCCCCATCGCGCCGATGTCGACGAACAAACCGAGACGACTCCGCCCGAGCGGCTCTGACTCTTGTTCGCTCACGAAGCGTCTCCGCGCACCAGCCGTGACGGTGGCACGACTCGCTCGACCTCGTCGTCTTCACGAGCCGCGGCGAGCCCGAGCTTGCGCCACAGCTCTCGATCTACGAGCTGGCTCGGTCTCACGTTCTGCAGCGCCGCCAACATGATCGATTTGGTCCCCGGTCGGTCCGCCTCGAGCGCGTCGAGTGTTCGGCCGACGATCTTGCGTTGGAGGTTCTCTTGGGAGCCGCACAGATCGCAAGGCAAAATGGGGAATTTCTGACTCACCGCGAACTCGCGAATGTCCTCCTCTGCGGCGTAAAGCAGCGGCCTAATGACGACGTTCGCGCCGTCGTTCGACACGAGCTTGGGAGGCATCGCGGCGAGCTGACCTGCGAACTGGAGGTTGAGCATGAACGTCTGCAGCACGTCGTCGCGGTGATGACCGAGCGCGATCTTCGAGCAGCCCATGTCGACGGCCGCGTTGTACAAAATGCCACGGCGCAGTCGGCTGCACAGCGAGCACTGGGTCTGACCCGGCTGCAGCTTCTCGAGGACGATCGAGTAGGTGTCCTGGGCGAGCATCCGGTAGGGGTGGCCGTTGTCCTTGAGCCAGCCCTCGAGCAGGTGCCCGGGAAAGCCGGGGTGGCCCTGGTCGAGGTTCACCGCCAGCAGCTGAAAAGAGATCGGCGCGCGGTCCTGCAGCAGCTTGAGCAGGTGAAGCAGGGTGTACGAGTCCTTGCCGCCGGAGACGCCGACCATCACCTTGTCGCCCTCGGCGATCAGAGACCAGTCGTGCACGGCCTTGCCGACGTGCGCCAACAGTCCCTTCTCCAGCTTCGCCAACTCGCTCACGACCGCGGCCGATAGCCCGAAACGGGGTCCAAAGGCCAGCAGCGCTGCTATAGGGGCGAGGTGATGAACATCCCCCAGGGCGCCATCGACGTGACCCAGGCCGACGCGCTTGCCCAGGTCGGCGCCGCGCTCGGCAAAGTGAAGGAGTTCTCGGTTGACGTCGAGGCCGACGCGATGCACGCGTTTCATGCGCGGCTGTGCTTCGTGCAGATCGGCACCGATACCGACATCTTCCTGCTCGACACGCTGCAGCCCGGCGTCGAGGTCTCCTCGCAGGCGGCGATGTTCGCCA
>JANYHY010000110.1 GCA_025362165.1 Myxococcales bacterium
GCGCACCGCGCAGTCGCAGAGCCCGTTGCCGGCCGCACCCCTGAAGGTCGCTTGGCGCAAGCCGCTGAGCTCTGCGCCGAACGTCGGCATCGAGCACGCGCCGCTGGTGCTCCCCGACGGTCGCGTGATGGTGATCACCACGCAAGGCGAGGCCGTGTGGCTCGACGGACTGAGCGCGACCGGCGACGAGCGCGCGCGCATCCCAGAGAAGCTGGGATTGACCGGCGCGCCCGTGGTGCTCGCCGACGGCACGTTCGTGGTGGTGGCGGCGAACAATGAGGCCGTTGGCTTCACGTCGGAAGGCCGCAAGTTCAGGACGACGCTCGGCGGTGAGCGCGCGCTCGGCACACGCATCGCTCCCTTCCCGCTGCCGGACGGCGGCGTGGTCGTCGCGACCTCGACGGAGCTGTCGGTGCTCGATGCGAGCGGCGGAGTGCGCGCCCGCGCGACCATGCCAGAAGCTATCGGCGGCCCCCTGCTCGCTGCGCGTGGCAAGGTCATCGCGATCTCCGCGACAGGCGGCGTCGTCTACACGTGGACGCCAGGTCGCGAGGTCACGCGCGCAGGATCGCTGGGCGGGTCGGTGGATGGCGGTGCCGCGATCATGGGCGATCACGTCATCGTCGCGATGGTTGATCCAGGAACCCAGTCGCGCGTCGTGACGTTCGATCTCGACACTGGCGTGGCCGTCCCTCGCGCCACCGCGCCTCCGAATCAGGCCTATCTCGGGCCCCCTGCGATCGCCGGTGACGTGGTGTTCGGTCTCGGTGGAGCTCCGGGGCATAGCTATGTGATCGCGTTGGACGCATCCGGCGTGGAGAAGCTCCATGTCCCGGTGCCCTCGCAATCACTGCTCACGAGCGCGCCAATCGATGGCGGTCCGATTCTGTACACGCCGCCTCCTCACGTCGGCGTGCTCGTCGACCGCGCCGGCGCGATCGCGTTCGCTTCCCCCGAGGGTATGGTCGGCGTCGTGGACGCGACGGGTGTGCTCTCCACGATCACGTCCGCCGACAACCCTTGCTCGCGGAGCAGCGGCAAGTTCGCCATCAGCGGCCTCACCCCAGCCGGCAACGGTGCGTTCGTCGTCGCATGCGCCAACGGCAACGTGCTCAAGATCGCGACCGGCAGCTAGTGCCTGACACCGCACACTAGCCGAACACGACGAGGCGTCCTATACTCGCGGCATGATCACCATCACCGAGAAAGCAGCTGCGAAAGTCCACGAGATCGCGAAGGCTGAGGCCCTCGAAGGTCAAGGCTTGCGCCTGCGCGTCATCGGCGGCGGCTGCGCTGGCTTCACCTACGATCTCTACTTCGAGGACAAGATCACCGAAGAGGACGAGCAGTACGAGTGCAACGGCGTGAAGCTCTACGTCGACCCGCACAGCCACCTCTACCTAGAAGAGACAGAGATCGACTACGTCGAGGGCGCGCACGGCGCGGGCTTCAAGTTCAACAACCCCACGGCCAAAGGCTCGTGCGGCTGCGGTTCGTCCTTCTCCGTCTGAGGTAACGCCGGCCGCGCTCCCCAAGCGCGTGATTGCGCTTGCAATCAATGCCGAGTCCATCGATTCTCCTTCACTGGACTCGTGACTGCGATCTCCGAAATCTCCGAGGAGGAGGTTGGTTGGGAACGTGGAAACGGCCAAAGGGTGAGGGAACGATGAAGACGAGCAAACCGAGAGAAGACGACTCATTGGTGCAAGAGCTTGCGCGCACTCACCACGAGGTGGGCGTGGCGTTCGAGCGCGAGACGGGGATGAGCCGCTCTCGATTGCACTTGCTCGCGAGCCTGCGCGGCGGCGAGGAGCGCACTCAGGCGGCGCTCCAACAGCTGCTCGGCGTGGACGGCGCGGCGATCACGCGACAGGTCAAGCAGCTCGAAGGCGACGGACTCGTCGCAAGGCGCGCGAATCCGGACGATCATCGATACACACTCGTGTCGCTCACCGCGCAGGGACGCAAGGTGGCCGACGGCGTGGTTCGCAAGCGCGACACGTTCGAGTCGAAGCTTGGCTCGGTGGTGAACTCGAAGGATCTCTCCCAGCTCCTCAAGACGTTCGAGAAGCTACGAGACGCGACTCGCACGAAGCGCTAGAGATCGCTCATGCGACTGGTCGTCAACGGCAAACCCGTGATGGCCCAAGACGAAATGCTCCTCGAGCTCGTCCGCGCGACTGCGCACGTCAAGAGGGGTTGTGACGACGGTCGGTGCGGCGCTTGTCGGGTGCTCGTAGATGGTTGCGCAGTCAATTCATGCATCATACAAGTGTCCGGGTTGCGTGAAGGCGCGGTGATCGAGACGTACGAGGCGATCGCGACCGAGCCCAAGGTCGCTGCGGTGATCGAAGCCTTCGAGCGCGAGCGACCGACGCGCTGCCAGCTCTGCATAGGCGGACTTGGTGTGACGGCCGCCTCTCTCGTTCGGAGACCGACCTCGATCGACGAGGCGATAGGCGATGCGGTCTGCATGTGCACCGGCCGCGGTTCGTGGAGACGCGCCCTCGGGGTTGTCTAACGACTCGGCTCGCGTTGTAAGCTTGCTAACAATCGGGGGCTGCTGGGCAGCGCGGTCTCGATTGTAAGCATGCCGACAATCGGGGGCGCTACCGACCATGTGGCCACAAAAAGCCACCGCCCGCGATCGCTCGCGGGCGGTAGGTCGACGAACTTCATAAGCCGAGTTTTGTAATCGCGCCCAAGTCACCCCAGGGGCGACGACGATCATTCCTCTACGGTCGCCCTCACGAGCGACCTCTAGCAGCCTACCCGCAAGCTCGAGCGAGTCGCCCTCCGGAGACCTTTCGATCTCTGCGCCTGCCTATGTGGCCTTGCTCCCGATGGGGTTTACCGTGCCGCGCCCGTTGCCGTGCGCGCGGTGGGCTCTTACCCCGCCGTTTCACCCTTGCCTCGATCGCCCCCAAAATAAGCGGGCCGGCGAGGCGGTCTCTTCTCTGTGGCACTCTCCTCGGCGTTTCCGCCACCAGGCGTTACCTGGCATCGCACTCTCTGGAGCTCGGACTTTCCTCCCGCAGGACACAAGCTCCTGCCGGCGATCGTCTGTCGAACGTCGACGGCTCAGACGATGGCATCACCGCGAGGCTGACGCAATCCCGGGCTTTCGCGATGGCTTGCGCTCCGAGGCGGCGGCCAACAACGCAACGAACGGAGCGACGACCAACCCGTAGCGACCTGCTCCGAAGAAGGCCGCGTGCGTCGCCATCGTGGCTGCGATGACGAGCGCGGCGTAGGCGTGTACGCGATGTCGCTCGCGATCGAGACCAACACACACGGCGAGGATGCCATACGCGATCCACGCCGGAGGGCTGAGACTGAACGCAGCGCCGATCGAGGCCAAAATACGCCTATTTCGTGACATCCCCTTCGAGAGCGCGAACGACAACAGCGCCGCGAGCAACAGAGCGCGTGACACGATCGTCTCGAGCGTCCCCACCACGGCCTTGCTGCGATCGGAGAACGCCTCCGAGTTGGACGCGTGCAGATACCAGGGGCCTGCGCCGAAGTAGTCGAAGGTGGAGTCGAGCTTGCTAGGAGCTCGCGCGATCCACGCGATCGGGTGCGCCAAGATCGCTGCCTTCGCTTCGCGCTCGAAGCACGCGTCCTTGCCGGCCTCGTCCCAGACCGTCTTGCACGACTCGGGGACGACGTGCTCCTCCCACGCGCCGCTCTTGGTCTGAGTGCCGATCGCCAGGTTCCACCCGCCGTTGACGCTCACGAGTGAGCACCTCTTCATCTTGTCGCAGTTGCGCGAGGTCCACGGCAGACACGTGATGATTGACAGCGCAACGATTGATCCGGCACGCGCCAGATCGGGCCATTTTCTAGGCGTTCCTGCGATCGTGCACAGCGCGAGGAGCGGCGTGAGCAAGAGGCACTGCGGTCGCACCAAGGTGGCGAGGCCCATGACCAGACCCGCGCAAACGGCTCTGAGCCAGAGCTTCCCCTCACCGAGCGCGAGCGCCGCGGCGATCAACAACAGAGAGAGAGTCGCGCCCTCCGTCATGAACGCAGGCGTATACGAGACGATCGCCGGGTGAAGCGCGATGGCGAGCGCGGCGACGAGTGCGCGACGCGGCGTGGTCATCATCAGCGCGAGGCGGTGCGCGGCGACGACACCGACCGCGCCGAGCACGGCGTTGACCACCATCGGCACGGCTGCGCGCACGCCGAATATCATGTAGAATACACTTATGATCGCCGGGTACCCGACGGGGTAATGCGCCGCATACGTCACGGTGCCATCGTCCCAAAGCCACGTGTATCCCTGCCCGCGCGCCAGCCGCTCCGCGAAGATGGAGTAGTAGTGACCGTCGCCGATCGGTGGAAAGCCCGCCGAGAGCGCCCACACGATCACCGTCACCCGCGCGGCCAACGCGACGCCGCCCGAGATCAGCGTGTCTTTGATCTTCAAAGCAGGCCCAATCGCGACAGCGCGACCATCACCTCGCACGCTGGCAGGCCCACGACGCACGAGTAGCTGCCGGCGATTCGCGGGATGAAGGCCGCCCCCCTCCCCTGCACGGCGTATGCGCCTGCCTTGTCCAGGCCCTCGCCGCTCGCCGCGTACGCTGCGATCTCGTGGTCGGTCATCGCGCGGAAGGTCACGCGCGTCGCGACGATCTCTTGATGGAGCAACGATCCGTCCACCGCGCCGATCGCGAACGCCGTCTGCACCTCGTGATCGCGTCCCGAGAGAGCGCGGACCATGCGCGCGGCATCCTCGATCGAGGAAGGCTTCGCGAGCATCGTCTTGTCGAGCACCACCGTCGTGTCCGCGACGAGCACCGCTGCGACGTTCCCCAGCGTCCTGTTACAGGCACTCGCGAGCTTGTCGCTCGTCACCCGCAGCAGGTAGTCGCGCACGCTTTCGCCCAGACGTTCGTCTTCGTCCACTGGGGCCTGCACCACGACATGCGGCACGCCGAGCGACTCCAGAATTTCGCGACGGCGAGGCGACGCGCTGGCGAGCACGAGAGGTCGCTCCTGGGTGATCGTCATCACACGGCGCGCTCTATCATGGAGTTGAGGTCTCGCGGTGCCGGTACTAGCGTCTCTGGGTCATGGCCAAAGCTCGCGTGCTCGCAGGCGGCGTCGCGATCACGCTCATGGCGCTCGGCTCGAACGCGCACGCGCAGAGCTGCCAGAACCAGCGCAACAACGCGTGCATCAACTCCGACGCGCTCTGGCCGCACGCAGGTCCGCAGCGCTTCACCTCGATCGGCGGCGTTGAGACGGTCGGCGAAGGGCGCGTCAGCTTCGGGCTGTTCACGAGCTATCAGTCTCGACCGATTGTCCTTCACATCTCCTCGCCCGGCCCGAACGGGACGGACGCGACGGCCATCGACGATCAAGTCACGGGGACCTTCCTGTTCGCGTTTGGCGTCACCAAACGGCTCGAGCTCGATCTGATGATCCCGATCACGTTCGGCCAGGGCGGCTCGGGAGTCGCGGCGGTCACCGGCAAGGATGCGCTGCGCGACACGGTCTCACGCGACGCGCGCTTTGGATCGACGTTTCAGATCCTGCAACGCCCGCGCGTCGATCCTTGGGACGATCGCGCACGCAAGGTAGCGCTCGCGGGCCGCTTCGAGGTGAGCCTGCCTGTCGGCGACAAGGATCAATTCGCAGGCGAGAAGGGCGTGGTGTTCGTCCCTTCGCTCGCCGCTGATTACCGCATGAAGAGGCTATTTTTCGGGGCAGAGCTCGGGCTCCGCGTTCGGAGCACGGCGCAGCTCGGGAGCGCGCGTATCGGAACACAAGTCGTTGCTGGTCTCGGCGCGGGCGTCGACGTTCTGCCGCGTGAGCTCTTGAGCGTGATGGTGGAGGCGCGCGCTCTGCCGGTGCTCGCCGATCAGGCAGCGGACATTTCGATCCCAGGAGGCACGCTCGCGCAGCGAGGGACGATCATCCCAGCGGAGTGGGACATCGCCTTGCGCACGGCGCCGCTGAGCGCAGGTGATCTCGTGTTCTCGCTCGGAGGCGGCGGGTGGCTGCCCTTCTCCTCCGATGCTCCCACGACGGCTCCGCGTTGGCGCTTCACGCTCGGCATCGTCTTCGCGCCGCTCGCGCGCGACACGGACGGCGACGGAGTTCTCGACAGCGTCGATCAGTGCCCGCGCGTCGCGGGTCCGAAGGTCTCGTCCGCGGGAACTGGCTGTGCGGAGCCTCCGCCGAAGCCGCCAGAGGTGATCGACCTTCGGGCTCCGACTCCGACTTCGACTTCGACACCGACACAGACACCGACACCGACTCCGGAGCATGCTCAATGAGGATCATCGCGAGCGAGCGAACGCGTCACTTCGTCGTGCGTGGACATCAAGGTGAGGTCCTCCCCGACGCGCTGCTCGAGACCCTGCGCGTGCACGAGGTCCGTGCCGGTTGGGCGACTGGACACGGCGTGCTCGAGGACATCGAGCTCCGCTCCACCGAGAGTCAACTCCGTGAACCTGGTGCCGTGAGGCTGATTTCAGGGCCTGCGCGCGCCGCGATCCTCGACATCGCGATCGGCGACCACGAAGGCGACGTCTCCGTCAGTGTTCGAGCGGTGATCTCCTACGAGACGCCCGCGGGCCTCGTCACGGTCGCCGGAGAGATCGTGCGCGCGCGGATCATCGGCATGGAGGCTCACGTCGTTTGCATGGAAGATACACGCATCGAGCGCGAGGTGGATCGCTTCACGGGCGTGTGGCTCTGGAGCGTGGACGTCGCTGGCGGGGCCGAGCCTCCGAAGACCAAAGCCAAGAGCGAGGCGTGGGGTGAGGCGATCGCCGCGAGCGAGGTCAAGGCGGTCCCGCGCGCGCCGATCAGCAAGCCGATGATGCAGGCCGCGCCGATCCCGCCACGACCCGTCGCGCCGTCTGCGCCTGAGGAAGAGGACATGCCCTTCCCGGAAGCCGGCGATTTCGTCGAGCACTTCGCGTTCGGGCGCTGCGAGGTGTTGAAGAGCGACGGCGGCGATCGGCTGCACCTCAAGGTCGGCAAGGACGGACGCATTCGCGAGATCGCGCTCGAGATGTTGAAGGTCACTCCGCTCGAGTCTGGCGATCCAACACGAAGACGCTTCAAGCTCGACCGCCGTATGTGAGCTTAGCGCTTCTTTAGGCGCTTCGGACGCTCGGGGGCGGGCGGCGGATTGCGCGCGACACGGACACGCTCCAACAGCACGGGCAACATCTCGACGTGCACCTCAGCGAGGTACCGCTCGACCGCGGCGAGGTCGACCTCCGTCTCCACGACGATGCGCGCGAGGTCTCCTTGGTGCCGTACTTGATTGCTGTACAGGTACATCAGCACGAGGTGCTCGAGCGTCGCGGTCGGAGCCTGCACGCCGAACACCGCGGTCGCCGTCGCCTCTGCGATCACGGTCGATTCCGGCTCACCAGAAGCCACCAGCAGATCGACCTCGCTCGTGCCCTTGGTCAGGACATACATAGCCTCGGGATCGTCTTCGCGATCTACCGGCGCGACGCTCTCGAAGCCTGCCTTGTTCAACGCATCGAGAGCCGCCCAAGCGTCGTCGGTCGTCACGACCAAATCGAGATCTCTCGTCATGCGCGGCAAGCCACGCGCGGCCAGCGCCGTCGCGCCGATCACTGCGAAGGGGACCTCTGCGCCGGTGAGGGCGCGAAGCGCCTTGCGCGAGTCGGCGGCGATGGAGGTCTTCTTCCCCGTCACGATGTCGATCTCCAAAATCTCCACTACGGAGAGCCTAGCACTACCGAACGTGGCCAACGGAGGCGCCGACTCGCAGGCTCGTGCCTGGTTCGGTCTTCGCGAGCTTCAACATCGCGAGGCCTATGATATGCCCGTTTTCTAGGCTGATCGCGACGCTGGTCAATGAACCGATCTCGGCGCCCGCGTCGTCCGTGATCGGAGAACCGGCGGTGGGAGGCGACGTGCCGTCGATCGAGACGCGCGCCAGCTTGCGCTTCACATGGCCGCGGAGCTCCAGCATGCAGACGACCTCTTGTCCGAGGTAGCAACCTTTGTCGAACGACACCGCGCGCTTCTCGAGCGAGGCCTCTTGCGGGTAGGTCGTCTCGTCGAAGTCCACGCCGAACCGAGGGACGCCATGCTCTACGCGCAGCGCGTTCCACTCTGCTTCGTCGAGGCGAGGCGCGTCGAGCGTGTCCAAGCTCGCCCCCAGAACGAGCGCGCCACCAAAGCCTAGCTCGTCGTATTCGACGACCGTGACTCCCTCTCTCGCGAGCCTCTGCCATTTGGGTCCGTGCGCGATCCCGACGACGTCCGAGCCAAGCTCGAGCTCCACGTCTTCCATGACCAGATACTTCTCGAGCGCAGCCTTCAACGACTCGCGCCGCGCGGCTGGCACGACGACTCGAAGCGCGGCCGCATCGATCACCACGAGCACATCCGCGAGCACGCGACCCTTCTGCGTAGTCGCTAGCCCGTAGCTCGCGCGCCCAGGCTCTGCCTTCGCGAGATCGCACGTCACCAGGCCATTCAGCCACGTTTGGCGATCTGCGCCGTTGACGACGAGCACCGCGAGATCTGCGCGAGGCATCAGCGCGACGTCATCTCTCCAGTTCATCACCGCCACGTTTAACCACGCTCTTCATCCGTCGCACACCTTTCACTGCGAAGTTTGTTGCGCGTCTCATTCTGCGGATCCGAAGTTGACGCAAGGCGGTTGTGGGGTCATTCATGCGGGATGTCCGGGATCGGGGTGGTCTTCAATCCGAAGAGCAAGAAGAACTTGCGCGACCCGGGTGCCGCAACTCGTCTCGCGCGCGAGCTAGGCGATCACGGCGTCGTGCGTGAGGCGCGCAGCATCGACGAGCTGCATCGCATCGCCGTTGATTTCCGCGCGCTCGACATCGACGTGCTCGGCATCAGCGGCGGAGACGGGACCAACCACGTCACGCTCACGGGCTTCATCGACGTCTATGGAGGACACGCGCTGCCCGACGTCGCGTTCTTGCGCGGCGGCACCATGAACACGGTCGCGAACTCCCTCGGCGTGCGCCACGGTGCCCCCGAGGGTTTGCTCTCACGCCTCGTGCGCTCGTATGCGGAGCGCGCCGCGGAGCCGCTCTACAACACCCAGCGACACTTGATGCGCATCGGAAACACGTACGGTTTCTTGTTCGGCACTGGCGCCGTCTATGGGTTCCTCGCGGAGTACTATCGCGGCGGCGTTCAGCC
>JANYHY010000160.1 GCA_025362165.1 Myxococcales bacterium
TCGCATCGGCGCGTATACTCGCTTGCGCGACCCAGGAGAGCAACCACAAGTGCCCAAGCCGGCTGCAAAGCGTCCCGCGCGCGCGAAGCAAAAGCTGCCTCCCCTGCCGTGCGTGCTGGCCATCGGCGGGCTCGACCCCGGCGGCGGCGCTGGCGTGCTCGCCGATGCGCGTGCCGTCGCGCGGACCGGCGCGTTTGCGTGCGCAGCGGTCGCCGTGCTGACCGTGCAATCGACCTCGGGAATGCGAGCTGCCACCCCCGTCGCAAAGGGCGAGCTCATTGCAGAATGCACCGAAGTCCTCAAGAACCAGCGCGTGCGGACGATCAAGGTCGGCGCGCTCGGCTCGGATGAGAACGTGCGCGCGATCGGCGATTTTCTCGCGATCCATCGCGACGTCCCCGCCGTCGTCGACACGGTGATGGTGCCGACGCGCGGCCGGGCGCGCCTCCTCGAGGAGCGCGCCATCGCGGATCTGCGCGAACGCGTTCTTCCGCGCGCGGCCCTCGTGACGGTCAATGCGCCCGAGGCCGCCGTGCTCACGGGCCAGCGCGTCACGCGGCTCGACGAAGCGCACGACGCGGCTCTTGCGCTCGTGCGCCTCGGCTGTCGCGCCGTGCTGGTGAAGGGCGGTCACCTCGGAGGTCCTCACGCCGTCGACCTGCTCGCGATCGCTCCCGGGCATGGTCGCGCACGTCGTCCGACGGCAACGAGCGTGATTGAGCTCTCCGCCCCGCGCCTCACGCTGCCAGCGTTTCACGGAGGCGGTTGCGTGCTCGCTTCGCTCATCGCGGGCCGTCTCGCCATGGGGATCGATGCCTACCTGAAGGATCCGGGACGCGCGTTGGCCGATGCGGTTCGCTGGGCCAAAGACGAGCATCACGACGCACTGCTCCATGCGCGCGACGTGGGCGGCGACCTGCGCGTGCTGCTGGCCTGAACCGCCTAATTTTGCGGCACTTGGGCCCCATAAGGGGCGCCTATCGCTCGCATAGGACGGACGTCAGTTCCGCACGGACATCGCCATCCACATGGTCAAGGGATGAAGCTGATCTACTCGCTGGCGTTCGGTGTCGCGACGTTCTTTGCTCTCAACTGCGGGAGCGGTGACGAAGGAGGCGGAGGCTACTCATCGAGCAGCAGCAGCAAGAGCGCGAACGATCCGTCCGTCGTCGAGGTGAAGGTGAACGGGCACGACTTCAGCCCGGCCGAGATCCACATCAAGGCAAATCAGACCGTTCGCTGGGTGTGGGTCGCCGGCACGCACAACGTCCTCTCCGGCACGGCGTGCGTTCCTGACGGAACCTTCTCGAGCGGCAGCACGGCGTCGGCGCCGAAGACCTTCGAGCACACGTTCGAGAAGACCGGCTCGTTCCCTTACTTCTGCGATCCCCACTGCAGCATCGGCATGACCGGCAAGGTCATCGTCGACTGAGTATGGTTCTCGCGATGCGCTCTAGTCGCGCATTTCTTTTTTGAGCTCTTGCATCGCGGCGCGGACGTCACGGAGCGAGCGCGGGGCCTCTTCGACGAAGTCGTCGACCGGCCCCGCTCCCTCGCGAATGATCAGCGGAGGCGACACGGTGAGGTCGACGACGGTCGTGGGCACGAGTCCGCCCGCGCCCGCATCGATCACGAGGCCGAGCCCCTTGAAGTCGTCGTCGATCTCGTGCGCGTCGACGTGCGGCTCGGCGCCGGAGCGCTGCGCGGTCGTAGAGATGATGGGACGGCCCAGCTCGCGAACGACCGCCGTGACCACCTCGTGGTTCGGAACACGTATGCCGATGGTCTTGCGCTTGGTCTGGAGGATGCGCGGGACCTCTTTGGTCGCCTCGAGCACGAAGCAGTAGGGCCCCGGAAGAAAGCGCCGGAGCACCCGGTAGATCTGGTTGTCGACGGAGGCGTAGCGCGCGATCTCGGAGAGATCAGGACAGATGAACGCGAGCGGATGCGAGCGATCCATCCCCTTGATCTGGTAGAGCCGGTCGATTGCCTTCTTGCTGGCGATGTCGCAACCGAGGCCATAGACCGTGTCCGTCGGATACCCAATGACCTCCCCAGCCAACAGCGCTTCGACCGCGCGGCGGATCTTCCGGGGCTCCGGATGCTGGGGGTTCATCTCGAGAAGCACGACGACCGCAAGCTACCACGGACGGCGAATGTTACGCTGCCGTTGCCGATGACACTGGCCGAGGTCTATGCCTGGTTCCCTCGGTCGATCCTCTATGGCGCCGCCGTCTTCTTCGGCCTGATCTGGGGGAGCTTCCTCAACGTCGTCATCTACCGCG
>JANYHY010000225.1 GCA_025362165.1 Myxococcales bacterium
TGGCTCCGACTGCTGGACTCGAACCAGCGACCCGGCGATTAACAGTCGCCTGCTCTACCAACTGAGCTAAGTCGGAAAACGTTCGCTGATTAGCCGCCAAAACACTGTCGCGTCAAGCTTCGTCCGTGAGGGTGCGGTCGAACCGACGCGCGAGCCCAAGAAAAACGGACGAGACCACAATTACTCAACCGCCACGTGCTCTGGAAGAGTTGCTACCCTCACCGCATGCCCGCGGTGCGCGAATACATGAGTGCTCGTCTCGTCTACGTGGCGGAGGGCTCACGCCCGCGGGTCGCGCTGCAACCCATGTTGGAGCTCGGTGTCGACACGGTGCCCGTGCTGGACGACTCGCACCGTCCAATAGGCGTGGTGTCGATGCGCGATCTGATCGAGTCTCACGATCACCCGAAGATCACGACGCCCGTGAAGACCATTCTGGACACCGCCACGATCGACGAAGCCGCGCGCGAGATGGTGGACGCGAACATCCATCACCTGATCGTCGTCGACGCCAAGGGACAGGCGGTCGGCATGCTCTCGTCGCTGGACATCGTGCGCGCTTCGATCGGCGCAAAGCCGAAGCACCCGAGCCGGCTCGAGAAGATTTAGCGGCTCAACTCATCGGCGAGCATATCTCGACCAAGAAGCCGTCGAGGTCGCGCACGTAAGAGACGACCTGGCCCCACGGCTTGGTTTGCGGACCCTCTACCGAGGTCGCGCCCGCTGCGAGCGCGCGATCGAACGCGCCGCCGACGTCCGTGGTCACCAGACCGATCTCTGCGCCGGCAGCCCTGTTTTTCAGGCTGTTTGGAGCGAAATCGAGGTGGCTCGCGACGAATGATTCGTTGGCGAAGGCGAGGGCCGTCGCGCCGGTCTCCAGCTCTGCGTACTGTCCGCTCTCGTGGACGAAGCGTCGCTTCAAGCCGAACGCGCGCTCGTAGAAGTCGATGGTGGCGGCGACGTCGGGGACGTAGATGATCACGTAGCCAAGTCGGAGGTTCATCGCGCGAGTCTACGCGAGCGGCGGCTGGCCCGTCACTTCGCACACGAGGCGCCAGAGCTCGTGGTCCACGCGTCGCTTGTTCGCGATGACAGCTGGGATCGGGACATGAACGAAGATCCCGTTCTTGCGTCCGACGACGACGTTGGTCTTGCCCGCCATCGCCGCGTGCACCGCGTGCCGGGCGAGCACGCTCGAGTAGATGCTGTCCGCGCCGTTCGCGGCGGCGCTGCGGATGGTGTAGCTCGGGTCGATGTACTTGAGGTTCACCGCGACGCTTCGCTCCTTGAAGTGCGCGGCGAGCCTGTCGCGGAGGTGCTGGCCGATATCGAGAGCTGCGCTCGTGTAGCGGAGGTTCCCGCTCGCGTCGTGGTCGGAGGCGTCGGTGACGAGGGTCACGCCACAACCTTCGGCGACGACCAGGACAGCGTGACCGCGCGAGACGACGCGCGCCTCAATGGCGGCGAACAGCGTGCGCTCCGACCACGGAAACTCTGGAAGCAGGCAGAAATTGGCCTCTCCGCTCGCCAGCGCGGCTGTCGCAGCGATGAAGCCCGAGTCGCGCCCCATGAGCTTGACGACGCCGATGCCGTTGGGCACGCCGGTCGCTTCGGTGTGCGCGGCGTCGACCGCGACCCTCGCGAGATCGACCGCGGTGTCGAAGCCGAACGTCTTGTCGAGCAACGGGATGTCATTGTCGATTGTCTTGGGAATGCACACGACCGCGATGGAGAGCTTGCGTCGCGCGATCTCTGCTTGCACGGCCGACGCCCCGCGCAGAGTTCCCTCACCGCCGATCAAGAAGAGCATGTCGATGTGGTCGCGCACCAACACGTCGACGGCCTCTTCAGGGATCACGCGGTGGCGGCTGGTCCCAAGCACGCTGCCGCCGAGCCGATGCATGAAGCGCACGGCGTCTGTCACCAACCTCATCGGCGCACGCACAGGGTTAGGGACGAGCCCAGCGAAGCCGTCACGGATCCCGAAGACTTCGCGCACGCCGTAGGCGTGATGCAGCTGCAGCACGAGCGAGCGCACTGCGTTGTTGATGCCTGGGCAGAGCCCGCCGCACGTGGTGATCGCTGCGCGCGAGCGCGGCCCCTCGAAGAAGACACTCTCGCGTGGACCGGCTTTCTCGAACGTGCGCCCGAGATCGAACGGGGCTTCTGCGCTGATGAGCACGCGCTCGTCCTCGCGCGTGAACGCGCGCATGTCCAACTGGAGGCGCGCGGCGAGCGGTGAAGCGAATCTCGAGGGCCCGAGCGACTCGACGCGCAGCTCCTCGAGCGGTCTCATTCGTCACCTCATTCTATCAGAGGCCCTGAAATATTGGCGCGCGTACGCGACGAGCTGTGGGTCGGTCGGGTGACCGATGGTCTCGATCCCGACGACCTTCGCGCCAACCTTCGGCGCGTGCTCGTGCAGCCACCGAACGAGCTCGAGCTTCGCGGTGGCTGGGCCGACGATCAGGATCTTCGCTGAGCCGAGGAGCACCTCCACGACCTCCTCCAGGAACGCGTGGTCAGCCTCATGCGGGACGACACCGCGATGCGTGGGCCCGTGCGGATGGGCCTTGATGACCTCGGAGTGAAGCTCGTCATCGCTGAACTGGAAGACGCGGGCGACATGACGATCGATCCAGACGACTGCGTGGGGAGACATATGGACAGGCATCGCAGTCTTCGTGCCAGGTCGTTCCTGCAGTATTCGTCCTTCTGCCACCGTCTCAGCCGCAAAAGACGCGTTTTGACGCGACGAATGCGCGTCGACGCCACTATTGACTATTGTTCAATAGCAGACCATGCTCCGCTCATGACCACGCGCTCTCATGTGCTCTCTGCGATCGTCATCGGCACGGGCTTCTCTGGCTTGGGCTCAGCGATCAGAATGAAGCAAGCCGGCTTGGACTTTATCGTGCTCGAGAGGTCTGACAGCGTCGGCGGCACTTGGCGAGA
>JANYHY010000217.1 GCA_025362165.1 Myxococcales bacterium
CGGGGATGTCGGCAAGGAGGTCGTCCTGTTCGGTTGGGTCGCGACGTATCGAGACCACGGCAGCCTGGTGTTCGTAGACCTGCGCGATCGCGAGGGCATCACGCAGATCGTGTTCGATCCTGATTTGGTCGGCTACGGCGACAGCCCGAAGGCCTCTCATGACGCGTCGCAGGCGCTCCGCACCGAGTGGGTGATCGGCGTGCGCGGCGTCGTCGTGAGCCGTGGCACCAACAAAAACCCGAAGATGCCGACGGGCGAGATCGAGGTTCAGGTCATCGAGCTCACGGTCTTCAACAAGTCGGACACGACTCCTTTCGAGATCAAGGACGTCGTCGACACGGCCGAAGAGAAGCGGCTCCAATACCGCTACCTCGACCTGCGCCGCGCGCCTCTACAGAAGACGCTGCGCGTGCGTCACCGCATCAACCAAGTCGTTCGCCGCTACTTCGACGACGCAGGCTTTCTCGAGCTCGAGACGCCGGTGATGGTCAAGTACACGCCGGGAGGCGCGCGCAATTTCCTGGTCCCGAGCCGCATGCACCAAGGCAAATTCTTCGCGCTCGCGGAGAGCCCGCAGCTCTTCAAGCAGCTGTACATGGTGGCCGGCTTCGATCGCTACTTCCAGATCGTCAAATGCTTCCGCGACGAAGATCTGCGCGTCGATCGCCAGCCAGAGTTCACGCAGATCGACGTGGAGATGAGCTTCGTCTCGCAGGACGACATCTTCCGCATGATGGAGGGGATGATCTTCGGCGTGTGGAAGGAGGTCCTCGGGATCGATCTCGCGGCGAAGTACCCGAGCGGACAGTTCCCGGAGATGCCCTTCGCGGAGTCGATGGACAAGTACGGCAACGACAAGCCCGACCTGCGCTTCGGCTTGCCGCACACGGACGTCACCGAGCTCGTCATCGCTCGAGAAGGCGGAGGCATCCCCTTCTGGAAAGAGATCGCGGACAAGTTCACCTCTGGGCGTTACCGACGCGACCTCCCCACGGAGATCGTCAAGGCGATGCGCATCCCCGCGGAGAACGCGGCGAAGCTCTCGCGCGCCGAGCTCGACAAGCTCGAGGACTTCGTCAAAGGCATGGGCGCCAAGGGCCTCGCGCGCGCGAAGGTCGACGCGACGGGCAACTGGACTCAATCGCCATTGTCAAAGACGATCACCAACGAGCTTCGCGCAGCGATCAATGAGAAGACCGGCGCCAAGGACGGCGACTTGTTGTTCTTCCAGTTCGGAAAAGAGAGCGTCGTTCAAACCGTCATGGCTAACTTGCGCGTTCATCTCGCCAAGAAGCTCGGTTTGATTCCTGATACCGGACACGGCGGAAGGTTCGACTTCTTGTGGGTAGTGAACCCTCCGCTGTTCGAGTACGACGACGAGAAGAAGACCTGGGCCGCGGCCCACCACGCGTTCACGCGACCGCACGATGGCGACGTCGAGAAGCTGGAGACCGACCCCGGCAAGGTGCTGTGTCATCGCTACGATCTCGTGCTCAACGGGTTCGAGATCGGCGGCGGTTCGATCCGTCTCCATGATCCGCTCGTGCAAGCGAGGGTGTTTCGTGCGCTCGGCATCTCGGACGAGGATGCGCGCGCGAAGTTCGGCTTCTTGCTGGACGCGCTCCGCTTCGGCGCTCCGCCGCACGGCGGGATCGCGGTCGGGATGGATCGACTCTCCATGCTCCTCTCCGGCGCCGAGAGCCTCCGAGACGTCATTCCCTACCCCAAGACGCAGAAGGGCACGGACCTCATGACGGACGCGCCGAGCAAGGCCGGGCCCGAGCAGCTGGCCGAGCTCAAGATCAAGACGGTCGAGTGAAGCGCGTCGCGCTCGCGGCGTTCGCCTTCACGTTGGCGTGCGACGACACAGGCTCCTACACGTTCGTCGCGCGGGAGCTCTCCGCGCGCGGGTGCCTCGGATCCGTGACGGCGCTCGACGTGCTCAGCGGGAGCGATCCTGGTCTTGGCTGCAAGCCGCGCTGCTTCGTCTCTCATACCACCAACGACGCTGGCAACTTGCCCGTCTACGGCACGACCATGTGCGGCGCGGCACCCAAAGGCTTCGACGCCACAGAGACAGACTCTCGCTGCGCGACCGCCAAGAGCGCTGTTTCTCGCGGAGATCTCTGCTTGGCAGACGGCGGAGAGACTGCGCCTCCGGATGCAGGATCGATCGATTCGTCCGTCGCAGACGCGATCGCTGACACGTCAACCATCGACGCGTTGCCAGAGTGAGGCCGTCTTATTCGTCGCGCTTGAGCAGGTGGCGCAGCACCTCGAGCGGGCTGAAGCCGAGGAGCGCTTCGAGATCTTTGTTGCCCGCTGCTGCGCTCGCGCCGTGTCGCATCGCGCTGATCATGGGCTCGGCGAAGCCGAACCAGTCGACGCGGCGAACGAGGACGGCCACCTTCGTCGCCGCGTAGCGTGCGCCGTCCACACCGACCGCGACGCCGACCGCCGCGGGCATGGGCGAGACGACCAGGTCGCGCAGCGCGACCGCGCGACTCCAAGCGCCAGGGCTAGGATCGACCTGTAGGTCGCGGAACACGTCTAGCTCGGCGAAGACGCCCATCGCGAGAGGCGCATAGCGATCCTCGATCGCGCGCGCGAGGTGGCGATAGTCGCGGCGCCAATCGCTCGAGATCACGCCCATCGCCGGACGCAGATCCTCTGGGCCGGCGATCACGTCGAACGTGGGACCCGTGCGACGCGCGCAGATCGCGGTCCACACCTCGCCGTCCTTGAAGATGCCGAGCGCGAGCGCGTGGCCCTCTGGACAGACCGCGTCGAGGGCGCGTCGTACGACGTTCTCGCTCGGGACGGGGATCCCACGCAGACGACGCGGCCAAGTATCGATGCGACCTTCGACGATGAGCTCCCGCACGATGGTCACGAGAGAAAGAGACTGCGCGAGCATGTCGTCGCTGCGTTTGGCGCGAGCGCCGAAGCGCTCCATCACCTCTTCGAGCGCGCCGATTCGCGCGGACATCGCCCAGCTCGCCTCCTGTTGTGCCGCGAGCTCTGGCAGAGGGAGCGGCCACGGCACAGGATCAAGCCGGCCGCGACGCGTGTGGACGAGCTTTCGGATGCGCACTCCGTCGTGGAGCGCGACCACCCCGCCGCGAGACTTGTTCTCGCTCGGCGCGCCTTCGTGAGGGGCCCAGAGGTCGAGGAAGCGCATCCACGCCTCGGTCGTCCAACCCTCGAAGCGAATGTCGCGCGCGAGCACGCGTGCAACCTATCGCAGTTAGGAGCGCGAGTGATCAGGCAACGGACTACGATGCGCGCATGCTCGTGACCGCGCAGAGTTTGTTCAACGATTACTTCTTGCCGTTGTACCCAGCCGAGGCCGCAGCCAATTTGGTGGCGGCGCGCGCAAACGACGCCAACCCTGCTAAAAACAGGGCGATCTTCGCGCAGCTCACAGACGCTGCGCGCGTCTTCGTCGACAGCTCCGCGGGCGTGCTCGGCAAGAACCTCGAGCTGGACTTCTCACCGGCGAGCGTCCATCGGCTCGGCGCTGCAGTCACGCGAACCCGACGCGACGCGTGGATGCAAGCCGACGCTGGCTCCCCCAAGAGCGAGCTCTTCAATGTCGTGGTGCACGGCTCCGCATACGTCGGCGAGTGCGTCGTGCGCGCCGGCGGGACGTGGCGCGCGCGCAACCCGCTTTGGGAGAGCGTAGTGCGTTTGCAGTCGCGCAGCGGCGATGGCGAGCTCGCTGTGTTTCATTGGTGGCTCAAGTCGCTCGACGATGACGCGTTCGACGCGAGCGGCGCACCTCGCTTCGGGCTCGCCGAGCGCTTCCGCACGCACGTCGAGATCGCGAACGGCCCCGGCGATCTGCCGATGCTCGCGGAGTCTTCACGCGCGTTGCCGAAGATCAGCAAAGGTGTTCGATACGATGTGCTCCACAAATATTTGGTCGCTCATCTGCCCGAGCTCCGCGATCTCGGCGCCGACTTCCCGTCGCCCGAGCGCTTCGCCGCGTACGCGTTCGAGTGGCTCGACTTTCGTCTCGTGGGCGAGGGTCGCATGCTCGTGATGTTCGGAAAAGGCGAAGGCGGGCTGCACGTGTTCTGGCTCGGAAAAGATGGATTTCACAAAAGCGCGCTCTTCGCTTCAGACGCATCGTTCGAGCCCAGCGTCGAGTCGAGCGGCGAACTGTTGCGCATGCACGTCTCGCATGATGGCGTCGCGAGCGACCGTGAGGTGATGTGGTGGGGGCCTTGAGCGTTGACAGTCGAGGGGTCTGAGCGTCGAATGTCGATCATGGATGCACCCGCTTTGCCTAAGAAGCTGTTTCACGCTGTCGTCGTCCTCGGCATGGTCTCGATCGGAACGACCGCGTGCTCGTCGGACTCGACGCCCTCTCCAGGCCCAGGGACGGACGCTGGCAACAACCCAGGCAAGGACGACGCTGGCAACAACCCAGGCAAGGACGCCGCCACGACAGACTCGGGCGGAGGCAATCCCGACGCAGGCAACCCGGACGCGTTCGCGGGTTGGGCCCCGTGTCACTGAAGCGTCACTGAAGCGTGCGAGCTGAACCAGCGCCTTGGTGGTCGCGCGCGGATCGAGACGCTGCGACCCTCGGTGATGTGCGAGACGACGTCATCGCGTCGTTGCCCATGGAGCAACGACTCGTGCTCGCCGACATCTGGCAGAAGCGCGCGGGCTTCGAGCTCCAAGTGGCGGCTGGCTTCGCGGCGATCTCGACCTCCATGTTCGAGTTCGGGGCCGATCCGTACGTCTTGAAGATCGTGGGGCGCGCTGTGCGCGACGAGATCCGACACGCAGAGATCAGCACCGAGCTCGCTGCGCGGTATCGCGGAGACAGCGTGATTTGGCCTGCGCGAGTGCCCGTGCACACGCCGCGCTTCGAACCCGCGCAGGGGGCGCTGCGCCTGGCGCTCTACATGATCGCGATGAGCTGCATCAACGAGACGGTCGCGTGCTCTGTCCTCGAGGCTGCGATCAACCAGAGCGAGAGCCCGCTCGTCAAAGCCGCGTTGCAGACGATCCTCGCAGATGAGATCGATCACGCGCGCGCAGGCTGGGCGCACCTCGCGTCACCGTGGGTCACGCCTTCAATCAAGGCGGAGCTCCCCGAGTGGTGCAGGCGCATGCTCGCCGCGAAGATGCGCGAGCTCGTCGAAGACGAGAGCCCGCTCCCAGGTGAAGCGTTTCCGTCGCACGGCATGTTGGCGCGTGAGAACACTCGGCGGATCGTTCGTTCGACGTTGGATGACGTGATCTTCCCAGGCTTCGAAGCTGCGGGGATCGACGCGTCGCTCGCCCGAGCGTGGGCCATCGAGGCTCTCCCGATCTGAGCGCTGGCTAGTGAAAAGTCGCGAGCGATCCTGCGTGGAGCTCGAGGCGATCTCCTGTTCGACGAAGCGCGATCACCTCTCCTGGATCGCAGTTCATCGTCACGCTTGGGTGAGAGGTCGCGGTGATCCACTGCACTCGCGGCAGCGCTCTCGCGAGCAAGTGCGGGATGAGCTTCGCGTTGACGGCGTCTTGCATCGATTCGAGATCGTCTACCATCACGACGCCTTCGCGCTCGCGGACTTCGCGCGGATCACCTTCATACGCGCCGTACAACGCGCGGGTCGCGAGCGCGCCGATCGCGAGAAGGTGTCGTGCGCCTCGAGGCAGATCGTCGAACAAGACGAGCGGTCCGCCGTCGATCGCGAACACAGGCTCTAGGGTGGTTGGGTCCGCGCCTTCGTACCGCGCGCCGAACGGTTCGAGCAACACCGCGGCGACCTCACGTAGCGCTGAATCCAGCTGGCTGACGCGCGGCGTCTCCGTGCGAGCCTCGAGGGCCCGCGCGATCGCCGCGTAGCTGTAGATCTGCTTGGTCTCTCGCGTGAGGTCTGCGCGCGCGGCGTCGTCGAAGCTCGCAGGCGCGCGCGGATCGTATTTCGAGATCGTCCGCTCCGGTGAAGAGAGCATGACCGCCGACCGCGAGAACCACCGCGCGCCCGAGATCGCCACGAACGCGAAGCCATGCTCTTGAGCGCGCTTGTCGAACAGCGCCTGCTCGCGCCTCCGCAGGATCGCGGCGCTCTCCGTCTCTCCCTCGATCGCCGCTGTGGGGCTCGTCACGAGCAGCGGATGCGGTCGCGCGAGATCGTCATCGCCGAGCGCCCACTCCGCGACGACGAAGCCCTTTCGCTCTTCTTGCGGCTGCAAACGCGGGCGGGCGCGTGGCAGCGGCGGCAACGCATAACCGGGCCGAGTGTGGGCGATGGCGTTGAGCAGCGTCGTTTTGCCCGTCCCGTCTCCGCCGAACAACACGACGAGCGGTCGCGGCGCCTCGTCATCGCCGAGGAGCGAGAGCGTCAGATCTTCGTGCTGCGCGAGGCCGACCACGCGAACGCGACACAACCGCATCGCGTCGAGTGTACCTCGTCTCCACTGCTATGCTCGCGTCCCGTGGCCCTTCGCCTCCCTGGCAAGTCCGAACGTCGCCTCGCGCTCGCGATCTCGCTTACCGCGATTTTGCCGCTGATCGCGGCCATTTTCTTGGCCAACTCGATGTTCTCTCAAGCCACGGCGATCTGGTTCAAGCCCGAGGTCGGCGAGCAGCTCGATCGCGGCGTCGCTCTCTACAAGGACTACGTCAACGCGATCAAAGAGGACATGCGACACCAGACGGACGCGATCGCCGCGGACGAGTCGCTCCGCCTCGGGGCGCACGCGCACAACACGGAGCTGGTCGAGTCCGAACTGAACGTGCTGTTCCCGCGCTTCCCAGAGCTCGTGTCGCTCACGGTCGAAGACGACGCCGGCAATCTGCTCGCGTCTCGTGATCGTGGTCGCCCAGTGAACGACGCCACCGAGCGCAAGCTCGAGGTGATGCGGCCGCTGTGGCAAGGCGACGAACCGCCAACGCTCCACGCGACGTTCGCGATCGATCGCAAACGGCTCGACGAGCTCGAGACGACCGGAGACGTCGTCACGCAGTATCACCAGATCGAGAACTCTCGCGCCGATCTCTACGGCGGCTACGTGCGCGCGTTCGCCGTTCTCCTCTCTCTCACCATCGCGCTCACGCTCGCGAGCGGAATCGTGATCGGGCAAGGCGTGACCCGGCGCATCAACCGCTTGGCGAACGCGATCGAGCGAGTCGGTCGCGGCGACTTCTCCGTGCGCGTCCCCGTCACGGGGTCCGACGAGCTCACCGATCTCGCGAGCACCTTCAACCGCATGCTCGGCGAGATGCAACGCTCCAGCGCTCGCATCGAGTTCTTGCAGCGAATCGGCGCCTGGCAGGAGATGGCCCAGCGGCTCGCGCACGAGATCAAGAACCCGCTCACGCCCATTCAGCTCGCCGTGCAGGAGTGCCACCGCAGGTATCCAGGCGACGACGGCAAATACCGCGAGCTACTCGACACGACCTTGGAGATCGTCGAGGAGGAGGTCGGCACTCTGCGTCGCCTCGTCGGGGACTTCTCGGCGTTCGCGCGGTTGCCGCACGTCGCGCTCGAGGGCGCCAACCTCGGTGACTTCATGCGCGAGTGCAAGGAGCAGCTCGGTCATTTAGAAGACGCCAGCGCGCAGACCGATGGAGTCTTGAACGACTCCGAGCCTGAAGAGGCGAGCGCCGCCGCCGCGAACGTGCAGGTCTCTTGGGACGTGCCCGCTGAGCCGATGGCCGTCGCGATCGATCGCCAGATGCTGCGCCGCGTGCTCATCAACCTCGTTCGCAACGCGGTGCAAGCGATCCGCGATCGCGAACTGGTGCGGGGAGAGCCGAAGGGCCAAGGTCGCGTGGTCGTGCGCGCCAAGAAGGATCTCGATGGTGCGTCGATCATGGTCGAGGACAACGGGCCCGGCGTCGCTCCCGCCGAGCGCGAGCGCATCTTCGATCCGTACTTCACGACCAAGACCGACGGCACCGGGCTCGGGTTGGCGATCGTCAAAAAAATCATCGTCGAGCACGGCGGCACCATCGACGTGAGCGAGAGCGATCTCGGTGGCGCG
>JANYHY010000227.1 GCA_025362165.1 Myxococcales bacterium
CGCTGTGGGCGTCCAAGGCATCGGCGTCGCGTCGAGCGCTTTTTTGAACGCGCTCGAGTACACGCGCGATCGCAAGCAAGGCGCTTCCATCACGCACTGGAAGGACGCGACCGCACCGCGCGTCCCCATCATCGAGCACGCAGACGTCCGCCGCATGCTGCTCGACATGAAGTCGCGCGTCGAAGGGATCCGCGCGCTCGTCATCAAGCTCACGAGCCACCTGGACGAGATCCGCGTGAGCAAAGACGAGGCTGCGATCACCTATCACCAAGGCCAAGTGGATCTGCTCGTGCCGCTCGTCAAAGCCTACGGCTCCGATCAGGCGTTTCGCGTGTGCGAGACGGCGATCCAAACGTATGGCGGCGCTGGCTACACGCGGGACTATCCCGTCGAGCAGTACTGTCGCGACGCCAAGATCTTCAGCATCTACGAAGGCACCAACCACATCCAGTCGATGGATCTCGTGGGCCGCAAGCTCGGCCAAGCGGGAGGGGCGAACTTGCAGGCGTTCCTCGGAGACGTCGCGAAATTCGTGGCGGCAAACAAAGACCACGCGACGCTCGGCGCCTCGGTGAAGATCCTCGGCCAAGCTCAAGAGGCGCTTGGCGGCAGCGCGCTCAAGCTCCTCATGTGGTTTCAGACGGGCAACATGCCGATGGTGCCGCTCTACGCGACGCGCTTCCTCGAGATGATGAGCGAGGTCGCTGTGGGCTGGATGCTGCTCGCCGGCGCGGTGATCGCCGATGGCAAGATGAAGACAGTCGCCGCGGATCACCCAGACAAGGCGTTTTACGAGGGGAAACTCGCCGCAGCGAACTACTTCGCGAAGAACATTTTGGTCGGCGCAGAGCTCAAGGGCAAGCTGATGAACGACGAAGACAAGAGCGCGCTGGACATCAGCGACGCAGCCTTCGCCGGCGTCTAGTTGGGCAGGTCGAGCACAGTCATCCGGAACATCGACCGTCGTTGCGGTTACTATCGACACATGCGCGCCGTACTCTTACTCGTGTGCGCGTGCGCGACGAGCGTGGCGCCACCGGCGAGAGAAGCGGCGACGGCGCAAACTGGATCGCTGCCGGCGGTGGCTTCGGGCGCGCCGGTGAAACAGCAATCGTCGGACGCGGTGCTGCTCGACGCCGCGCAGGTCGAGCGCGATCGCGGTGACGACAACAAGGCGCGAACCATCCTGGACGAGCTGATCAAGAAATCGCCAGATTCTCATTTGGTTCCGGACGCGTGGCTCGCGCTCGCGGAGATGTCGTTCGACCGCGCAGACATGACGAGAGCCGAGAAGGAGTATCTGGAGGTCGTGCGCTTCCCGCCTCCGGGCAACCTCGGCTACGGCTACGCTTGGTACAAGCTTGGGTACGTGTTCTGGAGCGACAACCGCGGCGATCGTGCGCTCGAAGCGTTCAAGAGAGTGATCGACTGGAGCGCGCAATACCCGCAGAATCAAGGCGCGACGAAGCTGCGGCGTGAGGCGCTGCACGATGTTGTTCCGGTGTTCGCGCAGTTTGGCGCGGCCGCGCGCGCTTATCCGTTCTTCCGCGTGCTGGCCGGGGAGGATGCGAGGGCGCTCGTGATGCTCGACGAGCTCGCCTCCCGCTACCGCGACACGAACAAGATCGCGGACGCGCACTCGGTCTATCAGGAGCTGCTCGTACGCGACCAATCGCATGTGTGCGAGAACGACGTGCATGCGCGCTTCACAGTACCGGGCGCGAACTCGGCGCTGGAGGATGCAGAGCTCAAGAAGTGCCATTGAAACCTCGTCGGATGCGGCCGGAGCCCTCGCTCACTTCAGCGATCGCCACGAGGTCGCCGCTCGCAGAGAGCCACGCTTGAACGCCTTCGAATACTGGTGAACGATCCGCGTCTAGGACGAGCTTGCCCACGCGCGCGCGAGCCTCGCCGTCGATCGAGAGCCGCGCGACAGGCATGCAACACTCGGCTGCGCGAGCTACGGACATCGGCGACTTGGTCCCAATGTCAGCCGGCGCGACAGCAGATGACAAGTCAAACGTCCCCGAGCGCACGCGGCGCAACATCGTGAGGTGACCTACGGCGTTGAGCCGCGCGGTCAGGTCGCGCGCGAACGAACGGACGTAATAACCCTTCGAGACGACCAGCCGCACGCGGAGCACGGACTCTCTACGGTCGAGCAGGTCGATCGAACGCACCAGGACGTCGCGCGGAGGCAACACGACCGTCTCCCCTCGCCTCACGCGGTCGTGTGCGCGCTCACCGTCGACGTGTACGGCGCTCACTTGCGGCGGAGTCTGCGAAGTGCGCGCGCGCTCGGCGTCCAACGCGCTCGTCAGCGCGT
>JANYHY010000219.1 GCA_025362165.1 Myxococcales bacterium
TCGTGGGAACTGGTATGTTGATGCGTGATTGTCCCGCGTCATCTGTGGTGTCGCTTCCAAGGCGACCGCCACCAGAGGATCCCCAACAATATACCTTGCCCGAGGCATCCGCCGCGCACGCGTGGTCCTCTCCAGCCGAGACGTCGATGACGTTGTCGAGGCTGCCCGTCCCGCTCACACCTACGATCTTGTGAGGCGCGGTGAGGAAAGTGCCATAAGCCTCGTTCGTTCCTGCCTCACCCCATATGTTGGATCCCCAACTCCAGGCGTGACCCTGGGCGTCTAGGGCTTTGCCCTGACCCTGCCCCGCAGACACCTTCATCACCTTGGTCGGGAAACCAGTGATACGGACGGGGACGCTCGACCTCGCGAGAGACTGCAGCGGTTGTGCGAGCTGCTGATAAGGAGTGTTCGAGCCCCAGCAGAGTACGTCTCCGCTGCGGCGAAGGGCGCAAGTGAAGTCGTCGCCCGCCGAGATCCCGATCACGTCATCGAGGAAGCCGGTGCCTCCGTCCGGCAGCGGATCGCATGGCTTGCTCGCGTCGGGGACGACCCCATCGTTGCCCGCGTCAGCGAGCTGTGCGCCATCACCACCTGCGTCGGACCCCATCGGAATGACCGCGCTATCGCCCACGCAATGGAGGAAAGAGGCAGATGCAAGACCGAAGACCGCTGTACGTAAACGCATAGCGACACTCTAGCCGAGTTGGGCAAGCACCACGCTAATGTCATGACGAAAAAAGGAGGACCCATCTCTGGATCCCCCTCTCTTTGGACACTTCGCGTGAGAGTTACTTCTTCGGAGGGGTGCTCGCTGGGGTAGCGGGCTTGGTCGCGTCCTTGACGGGCGGCGCCGCTGCGGGAGGTGGAGCCATCGAGATGCCGAGCGCGTTGGCTGTCTCGAGCATCGAACCGTAGGTCGCCACGGCGCTGACCTTGCCATTCTTCATCTCGAACACATCAACTGCGTGCCATGTGCCGGTTTTGTTGGTCGGCTTGATCGGACCAAAGCCGCCCTTCATGGTGCCGGTCATCGCGATCTCGGCGACGACGAACGTGTCGAACGCCCAGACGTTGGTCGGCGCGATCTTCGCGTCGGGGAACGCCTTGAACAGCTCGGTCCACTCCTTCTTCGCCGCGTCCTTCCCCTTGAAGTCGGCCGGTTGTGAATAGTCCATGTGCGCGACGTCGTCCGCGAACGGCGCGAGGAAGCCCTTGTCGTCCTTCTTCTCGAACGTGCCGTACCAGGCCTTCGCCGCGTCGACGGCCTTCGCCTCATCCGGCGAGTCCTTGCCTGCGATCATCGCGGGCGCACCCGTGGGCGCGTTCTCGACCGCGCGGAACTTGGCTTTCGGATCGCCCATGCCGAGCTGAGCGAACATCGTCGCGTGATCGTAATAGACGTGCGCCGTCTTGACGATGCCGTCGTCGTTATAGGTGTTGATCATGACCGCGTGGTAGCCGACCTTCTTGCCAGTCGCCGGCTTGCCCATCATCGCCCCGCTGTTGGTGCCGGTGAACACGCTCTCGACGACCGCGACATTGCCCTTCCAGAACACGCGCGTCGCGGTGACCTTGCAGTCGGGGAACCCAGCGAACAGCTGGCCCATTTGAGCCTCGATGTCCGCCTTCTTCGCGTCGATCCAACCCATCGGAGTCGGCATGCTCATGACAGCGTCATCTGCGTAGGTCGCGGCGACCTTCTTTGCGTCATGTGCGGCCCAAGCGGCGTCCGCGTCTGCCATGTTCTTCTTCATGAGGTCCGCGAGCGGCAGCTTCGGCGGCGGAGTCGCGCTGCTCGCCGAGGCTGGCGCGGAGGCCGTCGTCGGAGGAGCGACAGATGCGGACGTCACGGTCGTCGGAGTCGTCGGCAGCTCCCCACCACCGCCACACGCCGCAAGAACGAGCACCGCTGCGCCAAGAACAGTCTTCTTCATGGATTCATCTCCTGGGCAGTGGGAGTGCCAACAACCGCGCTCGGCGTCAATGGAAATGGCCCTAATCCAAGAGATCTTGTCGGCGGGTGAGACGTAGAGGTCGAGATGACATCTTGCCATTTTGTGCTCGCAGGTCTGGTGGTGGCGACCATCGCTCGAGTCTCGGACGCAGCGGCGCTCCCGGTAGACCTCGTCACGAGCACCACGTTCGCCGGATGGCCCGCGGCGAACGCGATCGATCGCAACGAAGCGACGTCATGGTTCTCCGCGAGGGACGACTCGGCGGCGAAGGGCAAAGAGCCGTTCTTCGAGGTGCGCTTTTCGGAGCCGCGGGTCATTCACTCCGTCGAGGTCATGGGCAACCGCGATCCGAGCTGGCCGACGGGCTTCAGCATCCTCGCGGGCCGCCTCGAGGTGTTCGACTCGCAAGGTCGCTCGCTCGCGCGAATGAGTCGCGCGGGGGTCGGCGAGAAGAAGGACTTTCAGTTCGAGCTGTCGGTAGAGGGAGCGACGCGCGTTCGCTTCACGTCGCTCGAAGACGAGGGCGACCAAAACAACTGGGGCGACGTAGCGATCGGTGAGCTCGTCGTTCGATGATTGCGGAGTCATCTGTTATGACATCATGAGCAACGCCTCGTGGATCGCCTCGCGCGGCCACGGTGCGTCGATCTCGCTGTCCAGCTCGACGTGAGCATTCGAGCTGAAATCCAGCTCTCGGTATTGATCGTCGACCTCGTTCTTGCGACGAATGACGAGCCGGCGAAAGTCGCTCAACTTCGGATCGCAGTTGATGTTCCACTGCACGTGAGCGTGTGGGCCGCCAGCGTCAGGCAACAAGTAGAGCTCATAGTGCTCAGTCTCCAACCAGGGATTGCGGTTGTACATGTTGCAGAAGGAGCGGACCTGCTCGCGGGCAAGAATGAAGTCTTTGAGCGCCGTGAGGTTCGCCACTGACAGTATGGGGTCGTGAACCAGTCGCATCGTCCGATGAAGGTAGCAGAGCCCGTGTATCCTCCGAACATGCGGCGCGTCGCCTTTGCATGCACAGCCTCCGCGATGGTCGCGACGACTGCGAGCGCACAAACTAGGGCGGGAGCACCAACGCTCGATCTGAGCGGGTCATGGGCGCAAGAACCTGGGTGGACGAAGCTCACCGTCCTCTCCTCGAGCGCGTCGCAGGTGAGCGTCAGCTATGAGAAAGGCAAGAGCTACTATTGTGGTTGTGGCGGAGTGAGGTTGCGCGTGCCACTCGAGCGAACGTTCACTTGCAAAGACACTACTCTGAGCTTCGACTTTCAAGACGCGCGCGCGCCGGGAGCGCCCTCTTCTCGAGGCACTTCGGTGAGCGTCACCGCAGTGTTTTGCAAGGGAGACGAGTGCGGTTCGGTGCGGACCACCAATGGGCAATACGCAGACAACGCGATCGTAGCGACGGACGGGCGCGACGCCGCGACCATGTGCTGGAAGTCAGACCGCGCTGCGCTTCGATCGGGGCGCGTCGAGCTCGCTGTCGCTGACGGCGACCCCACGCGCGAGGGCGCCTGCACGAGCGACTTCGACGCGATCCAGCTCTATATTCAAGCCGCTTCGTGCAGCCCCGCCGAGACGGGGACGATCACGATCGGCAACTTGCGCGTGACGAACACGCCCGCCGCCCCCGCTTCGAACGCACCGTTGACTCCGCAAGAGTCACCCGTCGCTGACCCCGAGCCTCCTCCGCAACCAAGCAACGATCAGTCCCACAACGCGACGACCTCCGCGGGGGGCTCTTGGTCGATCGTGCCATCTCTGCATGCGGCGCTCGGACTCGGCGGAGCGGTCGGAGGTGACTCTGGTTTTCGCGCGAGCCTCGATATAGGTGGTGGCGTCGGGTTTTATCGCGACAACGCTCCGTGGCTTTTGGGAGCCTCGCTCATTACTGGCTTCGGCGCATATCCTACTTATGTGTCTGTGGACTTTGGCAAGGCCGTGTTCGCGGGCAAGGGGCAGTGGGGCGCGCTCGCGGGAGGCATGTTCACGATCGGCCCCGCGCTGCGTGTTCATCCAGGCGTTTACCCAGGTGCGGAGCTCAGCGTGCGCGCCTATATTTTATTGTTCCAGGTTGGAGCGCGGTTCATCTACGCAGCGACTCCCTCCGCTGACGCTCAGATCGAAGGCACACTCGGCGTAGGGTTCCTCTGAGTAGGAGGTAGAGTAGGAAACACCAACCGTGACAATGCGAGAGTCGCGCCGATGTGACTTCCTACGAAGACACCTAGTATGGCCCCAGCGAGAGCACCCACGCGAGCGAGACGTTCGGGCGAGCTTGCCTCGTCCGAGAGAGCGCCGGACCCTGCGCGAAATGCGTCGAGCATGGCATCGTCATTGACCAAGACGCACAATATGGCTCCCACAGCCGCGAACGCGAGCGTCGCGAGCACCGCCATCCCCAACACGGGCACCACGCGCGCTTTCGCCGCGCGACGGTCCACTACAGCGAGCGACGTGCTCGCGAGCAGCGCACCTGCGAGCGGCGCGAGCGAGAGCATCGCCGTGCCCATGAATGGCGCGTGCACGCTCCCGAAGTATGCGGTGCCGAAGCTCCCAGGCAGCACACCCGCGAGCGCGCCGAACAAGGCGCCGCTCGGCACACAACCCAGCGCACTCAACACGGGTCGGGCGCCCACCCATCGATCCGTGAGGGATACACCCATCCGCAACATCACACATACGAGCGCGCCCGTCGCTACGATGAAAGCGACGAAGACGACACCTACCTTGCCCCACGAGAGCTCGACGTCAGTGCCACGATATACCAACCAATAGGGAAACCCTCCGAGCACTGCCGTCAGCGCCCCGCCGCCCGCGCCCGCGAGCGCCGCCATGAACAACGGGTCCGTACCGGCGGACGCGACGCCGCTGAGAGCGCGCGGCGTGGTGTAGGGTCCGAAGTCGTCATCCGGCGTCACTTTAGGTGATACGCCCACGGCGGTCGTCCTGTTCCTCACGCAAGCATCGCCTCACCATCAGAGAGCAAGAACGTGTCGAAGGGCTATCATCGGGCGATGCGCGACTACTCGTTCTTGCTCCTTGGCGTGCTCGTGATGGGTTGTTCCGGCGCGATGGACAGCGCCAAGGAGGACTTCTCCAAGGACTACACATGTCCGGTGTCGCGCGTGGAGGCGCGCGTTCGTAAGGACGTGAAACCGAGCACGCTCTCGCCATTCAAGAAGAAGGAGCCCTCTGCGAAGATCAAAGAGGACCCGGCGCGGCTCGCGATGTGGAACAAAGAGCAAGAAGACAAGGACGCTCAGACGGATGACGGACAGACTGTCGTCGAGGTCCGCGGGTGCGACAACACGGTCTTGTATTCCTGCGGCTACGCGTCGCAGCACTCGAGCACTAGCTCTCCGTGGATGTGCATGAAGAAGGCCTACCCAGACGGCGTCACCAAGTGGTGACTGGTGCTATGGTGCCTGCATGCGCCAGCTCATCGCTTCCTTCTTTGCAGTCTCGTTGATCGCTGCCTGCGGCGGCGCGGACTCCACGACTCTCTTCGATTCTCCTTCGCCGACCACGACGACAGACGCGTCTCCGCCGAACAACGACGCCTCGTCGGTAGACGCAGCTCTGGACTCTGCGTTGCCGCCAGGTGTTTGCGACACGGACGCCAACAATTGCAAAGGGCCGGACGTGCCACAAGGCTGGACCGCGGTCGCGTATTCGGCGAGCGGCAAGACGTGTCCTAAGGAGTTCGCTCCGGGAGAGGACGTCGTGTCTGATGCGATGATCGGCGCGCAAGCGTGCAGCTGTTCGTGCAGCAAGACGCAAGACCCTGATTGTCAGACCGGCACCTCGACCATCAGCGGCGTGGGTATGGCGTGCGGTGGGTTCGGTGCGAAAGTGAACTTCGCGGGCGGCAAATGCACACCCATCAACGGCACCGTGGACGACTATGACAAAGCGACCACCATCCCGCCGATGGGAGGTACCTGCAACATACAACCAGTCCCCAATGACTCTGCCATCACGAGCCAAACCGCGCGCCTCTGCCCCGCGAGCCCCCAGTGCCAATCTGCGGCGTGCGGCGGCTACGCGCCCAAGGGCTTTACGTCATGCATCGTCAGTGATGGCGACGTCGCCTGCCCTGCGAGCTCTGCGTTCTCCAACAAGCACCTCGTCGGCGCGGCCGCGCATGTGGCGTGCAACGGCTGCGGCTCTGCGTGCACCTTCGTCGGCAAGTGCGATACCCCGAAGTTGAATTGGTACACGACCAACAACTGCAGCACTCTCATCGTCGCCATCCCCGCAGACGGCACCTGCACGCAAACCAACAAGGGCAACACCCAAATCGGCGCGCTCTCCTACACCGCAACACCGAACTTCACCGGATGCACCGCAACCGCGACGCCGACGCCGTCCCTCGATCTACAGAAACCGCGAACCGTCTGTTGTCGCTAACTAGCGGACCGTGATGCCGGTGATCGAGCTGCGCACCGAGATCACGGCACCTATCGAGCGTGTCTTCGATCTCTCGCGCAGCATCGATCTCCACGTGGCCTCGACTGCGCACACAGGTGAGCGAGCCATCGCGGGTGTGACGAGCGGGCTAATCGGCTTGGGAGAAGAGGTCACTTGGCGCGCCAAGCACTTCGGTCTCTGGCAGGAGCTCAGCAGTCGCATCGTCGCGTTCGATCGCCCTCGGCATTTCAGAGACTCGATGATCCGCGGCGCGTTCGCGCGGTTCGATCACGATCACCTGTTCGAGGAGCGAGGCGTCATGACATTGATGATCGATCGCTTCGACTTTGACGCGCCCCTCTCGTTCTTGGGACGCATCGCCTCACACCTCGTGCTGACGCGCTACATGCGAGCGCTGCTCGTGGAGCGCAATCGAGTGATCCGCGTGACCGCCGAGTCCGAGGATTGGAAGAGATTTCTGACATGAACGAGCGACTGCTACTCTCGGCCGAACCATGGAAACCTCAGACGCGATCGGGCTCAGGCAGTTCTTCGGTCTCGTCTTGCTCACGGTATCCAGCGTCGCTCCGTGCGCGATCACTCTCGACAATCCCCAACTGCCGGACGCGCTCGTGGGCATCGGCGCAGCCGCAATAGGTGGCGCGATCGCTGGCTTCGTAGCGAGTCGTTCGCTCGGTGCGCGCTTGCGCACGATCCCCGCTGCGACGATCTGCGCAGTAGGTGCGCAAATCGCCAATCGATTGATGCCGCAGCTGTTGGACGCAGGCAAGTACGTCAATATGATCCCAAGTTTGCTCGGCGGTCTTCCTGGGATAGTCCTCTATGTCGTGCTGCGTGAAGACGCCAACGCGGCAGACCAGCGCTTCTATCAAGCGGCCATTGACGAACAAAAGCGATTGGACGAAGGCGAACTATGAGGCGAGCTTCGCGCGCAGCTTTGCGATCGCTTCGGGGTCAGCTTTCCAACGAACGATGACGCCGGTCTCGTCGTAGCGCTCTTCGAGGACCAACCCGCTCTCGTGCATCTCCGAGACGAGCTTCTGTTGCGCATAGGGCACAGTGATCTCCGCTTCCTCATATCGACTCTCGAAGAGCTCGACGAGTCGCTGACGAATGAGCGCAATATCAGCCGGATCGTGCGCCGAGACGATCCACGCATCTGGAAAGCGCCTGTGGAGCGTGGCCCGCGCGGCCGCGTCTAGGCGATCCGATTTGTTCAGCACCAGCGTGCTCGGCACTTTGTCCGCGCCGATCTCGGCCAGCACTTCTTGTGTCACGCGCAGCTGCCCTTCCCACCCTGAGTCCGAGGCGTCGACGACATGGAGCAAGTGCGAGGCTTCGAGCGCTTCGTCCAGCGTCGACTTGAAGCTCGCCACGAGATCGTGTGGGAGCTTCTTGATGAACCCCACAGTGTCACTCACCAGTATTCTTGGTTTAGGTTCGGGATGGAGCGCGCGCACGGTAGTGTCCAGCGTCGCGAACAGTTTGTTCTCCACATATACGTCACTGCCAGTGAGGCCCCGCATGAGGGACGACTTGCCCGCGTTCGTATAACCCACTAGCGCCACGCGTCGCGCGTCTCTGCGGTTCGTGCGCCGCACGTCTTGATCGCGCTGCACCGCCGCGAGCTCCTCTTTCAGCTCTGCGATGCGATCACGCACTTTGCGCCTGTCGAGCTCCAGCCCAGCTTCACCGGATCCGCGGCCTGCCTGTCGCTCTTTGCCGGTCGGCGACTCTCGGAGTCGTGGTGTCGTGTAGTGCAATCTCG
>JANYHY010000315.1 GCA_025362165.1 Myxococcales bacterium
GCGGATGACTTGCGCAAGCCGCTAGGCACTTCTCATTCGGAGCACCATCGACTCGATGGTGAGCTGCGTTGATGCGTTGCGGTCGAGGTCGGTGATCGCGCGCATCACGCACCAGTATTGGTTGGCCGTCCGGAGCGCGTCCGGGCCTTGGATTCGACCCTTGCTGGCGAGGTGCGCGGCGAGCGCCGACAGCAGTTCGTCGAGGCCTTCCTTGGTCTGCTTTGCCTCGGCCGCCAGATCCATGCCCGGCCCGATGTGAGGCGCGTCCACCGCAGCCATCGCGCGCACGACGAACGCATCTCGCGCCTGCACGGCAGCGGGATCATTCAACGCCAAGAGCGCAGACGCGCTCCCGTCAGCCAACAGCGCCAACGACCGCGCGTGCTCCTTCTCCATCCCAGAGCGCTCGGCGATTGTCGCGACGACATCGTCCGGAAGGGAGCCGAACCGAACTCGCTGCGTGCGCGATCGAATGGTGGCGAGCAACGACCCCGGGCGAGACGTGATGAGGATGAAGTAGCTGTTCCTCGACGGCTCTTCGAGCGTCTTCAACAGCGCGTTTGCCGCTGGCGTTGAGAGCTCCTCCGTGCGCCGCACCACGTAGACGCGCGCTCGACCTTCGTGAGGTGCGAACGCCGCGCGGGCGAGCACGAGCGCGCGAATCTGATCGATCGAGATGTCCCGTGTCTCCTGCGTTCGCCGGCCGATCGTCGCCGGATCGTACGCGCCGCGCTCAATCACGATGATGTCAGGGTGCGATGGCCTGTTGGTCTCGCCCTTCGGTTCAGCTCTCGAGCACGCGCTGCACGCTCCGCAGGCGTGGCCCTCTGTCGGCTTGCGTCGTTCGCAGACGAGCGCCTGCGCGAGACCGAACGCGGCGAGCTCCTTGCCGACTCCATCGGGCCCGTCGAACAACAGCGCGTGGTGCACGCGCCCCAGCGAGATCGCGCGCTCGAGGGTGTCGCGCGCCGTTGGTTGAGCCATCAAGCGTTCGAGGAGCGCAGCCACAGCGAAGCGAGTACCCCCGCTGCGCCGAGCGATCAAGCAGCGGATCAGCTCGCGTCGTCGTCGTCCGTCTCGGGCGGAGGCGTCTCGCCACGCGCGATCGCTGCGGCGGTGCGCTCTCTCGCGAACATGCGGTTGAGCGTGCGCCGATCGATGCCGAGCACCTCTGCGGCGCGCGTCTTGTTGCCTCCCGTCCGCGAGAGCACCCGATCGATGTAGCGGCGTTCGAGCACGCCGAGTGTCGGCCAGTCGTCGCTCAGCGAGCCTTGTGCGTTGCTCGCGGTCGCCTCGGTCCAAGTCTGCGTCATCTCTTTGGGCAGGTCCGCCGCGGTGACCACGCCCTCGCGCGCGAGCAACATCGCGCGCTCCACGAGGTGACTCATCTCACGCACGTTGCCAGGGAACGAGTACGCCTGCAGCGCTTCGAGCACCTCTGGCGCGACGTTCGGCACCGGGCGCTTCAGACGATCTGCATGGCGCGCGAGGAAATGACGTAGCAACAGCGGGATGTCCTGCTTGCGCTCGCGGAGCGGAGGCACGCGCACGGTGACAACTTGGAGACGGAAATACAGGTCTTCTCGGAAGCGCCCGCTCGCGACGTCCGTCTTGAGATCGCGGTTGGTAGCCGTAACGACGCGCACGTCGACCTTCACCGTCTCGGACGAACCCACGCGACGAATCTCACCCTCTTGAAGGACGCGGAGCAACTGCACCTGCATCTTCGGCGTGATATCGCCCATCTCGTCGAGGAAGAGCGTGCCGCCCGTTGCCTCTTCGAAGACACCACGCTTGAGGCCAGTCGCGCCCGTGAAAGCGCCGCGTTCGTGACCAAACAGCTCGCTCTCCAAGATCGACTCGGGCAGTGCTGCGCAGTTGACGGCGACGAACGGCTTGTTCGCGCGCGGACTCGTTTGGTGGATCTGTCGGGCGACCAACTCTTTGCCCGTTCCGCTCTCGCCGATGATCAGCACGGTGGCGGTCGTCGGCGCGACGTGCGCGACGGTCTTGTACAGATCGATCATCGCAGGAGCGGCGCCGACGATCTTCGTCTCGCCCGCCGCGATCTCGCGAGGGTCACTTGGGGCCTTCGCTTGCGCCGCGAGGACACGCCGCGCGACGGCCTCGCCCACCATTCGCTTCAGCTCCGTCGGCTCGATTGG
>JANYHY010000422.1 GCA_025362165.1 Myxococcales bacterium
GAGCCACTTGGACAAAACCTGCTCCAATGATCGTGCCGGTGGCACCATCAACTTGTTCACCGATGAGAGCCCACACCGAGTACCTCACGTTCGACACCAAGAGGTCGCGCGAGCTGATCCATCTCACGCCCAAGTGCGCCGAGATCCTCGAGCGCAGCGGAGTCGAAGAGGGCTTCATGCTGGTCTCTGCGATGCACATCACCGCGGGCGTGTTCGTCAACGACGATGAGTCCGGTCTGCACGAGGACATCTGGAAGTGGTTGGAGCACCTCGCGCCCGAAGGACCGGACTACGCACACCACCGCACGGGCGAAGACAACGGGCACGCGCACCTCAAGAGCATGTTGGTGCACCACGAGGTGACCCTCCCGATCACCAAGGGCAAGCTCGACCTCGGCCCGTGGCAGCGCGTGTTTTATGCCGAGTTCGACGGCAAGCGGCCCAAGCGACTCATCGTGAAGGTGTTGGGATTCTGAGATGAAGACAGTGGCGTTTGCGCTCGCGCTCTCTCTGGTCGCGTGCGGCGGTGCTGCTCCTGTGGTGAAGCCTCCGGTCGTCGCCGCCGGGCCGGACTTCTCGCGTGATGAGGATCGCGTGTTGCGCGTGATCGCGTCCGCCGACGGTCGCTTCGCGGCGCGTGCGGGCATCGTGAGCGACGAGTCGGAGCTCCGCTCGGCGGGCGTGCAGGCGATCCTCTCGGAGGACACCACCACTGTGATGGAGGGTGGCCGGGCGGACCTCTTCTCCTTCGACGCACGAGCCCGTGCGCTCGACGCCGCGGCGAAGATACTTGCGCAATACACGAAAAATGATCGGGAAAACGGCCTTGAAATTGAGCGCCTTGCGCGCACGCTTCAAGCCGAGCGCGAGCGGCTCGCGTATGAACGTGAGCTGCCCGCGGGAGCCGCGCCGCTGTTCGTCGGGCTCGCGGCGACGTGGCCGATCAACGCGGCACCGGCGGAGGCCGAGCAGCATGACGCGCGTCTCGCCAAGAGGTTCGAGCAGGTGATGGCCACGCTCGGCTCGATCACTCCGGAGGTGCGAGACGAGCTCGAGGCGTCGCTCGATCCGATCGAGGCGAAGGTCTCTCCTTCGTACACCAAGTCGCAAGTGGCGCTCGTGCGCTTGCGCGTGAAGCTTGGCGAAACGCGCGTGGAGGCAGCGGCGCGAACGAGCAAGGTCGACGCCTCTTTGGAGCCTCGTCTTCGCGCGCTTGAGAAGCGCTTGAGAGAGCTTGCCGCGCCGCTCGCCAAGCACGCGCCACCGCCCGCTCCGAGCGCTCTCGCGTGCAAGCTCGCGGGCTCACCCTCGTCGATCCTCAGTCGGATGATCGCGCCACCCGAGCGTCAGCGCGTGTGCGTGATCGTCAACACGCTCGCCGCCGCGCCCATCGATCCGCTCGTCGCGATTTCTCTCCATGACGACGTGGTGGTCGCGCTATGGGCGCTCGCCATCGCTTCGGGCAGCCGAGTGGACGCCGCGACCGGGGACCTACGACCGATCGCAGAGACGAGCCCGCATCAAGAAGCCGAGTGGACGCGACGCGCCGCTCTGCATGCGAGCGAGGCGATCGACACTGCGCTCGCGATCGATTGGATGCTCTCGGACCCCCAGAAACATGCCGCTTCGTGGGATGCTCTCGGCGACGCACCCATCGATCTCGCGATCCTCGAGCTCAGTCGCTAGCAGCGTCAATTCGGGGCGTTGCCGTCCAAGAGGACGTTGTCGATGTTGAGCTCTCCGTTGATGCTTGGGGCGACGGAGAGCAAGCCGACCTCCACGCCGAAGCGCGTGAGTGTCGACGACGGGAACATGAAGCCGCCGGTCGCGCCTTGGCTCGGCATCTGGTCGACCCTGCAGCCGACCTTTGATGCGTTGCGATCCAACCACACTTCGGCGCGGTGCCAGTTGCCGAGGTTCATGATGGTGCCCATGGTGCAGGAGCCGTTGCCGAACAACTGGGGAGACTCGGCAGACACGGTTCCGCCCGACTCTCGGATGACGATCGGAAAGTCGTCGGTGTTTTTCGAAAAGTGGACCAGGATCGCGCCGATCTCGATTGTGTTGTTCCCGATCGACCCGCCGAGCCTGAAGGACAAGGTCAGGTGCACGACCTG
>JANYHY010000423.1 GCA_025362165.1 Myxococcales bacterium
CACGCGCGATGATCGCCCGCTCTTGCGCCGCTGCGAACTCTCGAAACACGCCACCCAGACGATCCGCGGCGTCGGCGAGCGCGCGAACGGCATCGAAGCGCGCGCCTGCGATCAAGGGTGAGCCGCGCATGACGTCCTCCACACCCATCGCGTCGAGGTCTCCTCGCGCGAGGGCGACGTCGCGCGAGAGCACCGCGCCGACCTGCCTGCCAAGGAGCGCGGCGATGACGACCGCTGCGAGCGCGAGCAAACCCCAAGAGGCGGTCGCCGGAGACAAACTCACGGGCTCCAGCCGCACGAGCGCGCGACCCTTCTCCAGCGGGACACTCACAGTGCGCGCTGGCTCCGAGTCCGACGGCACGGGCTGTTCGTCGGATTCGACCTCCACGTGCAAGCCGAAGCGCGCCGCGCGCACGAGCACCTCCGCGCGGCCCTCGTCACGTCCGTCCACTGAATCGACTGTCCCGGCGACCACGGCGCGCGCGTCGTCGGCGAGGGCGGCGGCTTCGTAGGACCGCGCGTGCGCGAAGACGAGCAGCGTCGCGCCGATCGCCACGAGAGACACGGGCGCGGCGACGGCAGCCAAAAACCGCCACCGAACGCGACCGTCGCTCGTAGGCAGCAGCGCGAGCGCGTCCTTCGCTGCGTTGGCGGGCACGAGCTCGAACACCTTCGCGACACGCGCGCGCGCCATGACGTAGAGAGGCAGCGACGCGGTGCCGACGAGCGTGAGCGCCAACAACGAGAGCGCTCCTTGCGTCGACAGATCGACTCCAGATGGCCGGACCGGATCGAACAAGGTCGCGAGCGCGACGCACGCGCCGATGCCGACATGCAGACCCGCCATGCGCGCCGGCACTGCGTAGAGCGCAAGCACGGACCGCGGTGCGATCGACGTGTCCTTCTCGTTGACCGCTCGGAAGACCGCGCGCGCCGGCCACAAGAGCAGCGCGACACCGCCGAGCTCGAGCGCCAACGCGGCCACGAAGCAAGTTGGCGCGAGCCGCATCGAGGCGAGCACGGTCGAGTGATCCAAGAGCAACCAGCGCGGAGAGAAGCCCCACAGGATGGCGCACGTGAGCAGCGCGACGAGCGTCGAAGCGACCGCGAGTCGCGACCATAGCGTGAGCGCAGATCTCATCGCTGCTTCTCGACCGGCAGCCAGAGCCGGAACGTGGAGCCAATGCCGAGCGCGCTCTCCAGCTCGATTCGCCCGCCGTGCATGAGCGCGAGCCTGCGCGCGATGGTGAGGCCGAGGCCCGTGCCGCGGCGCTTGGTGCGCTCGCCTTTGCCCTGCCCGTATGCCTCGAAGATGGTGGACTGATCGCTCGCCGTGATCCCGGGGCCGCTGTCTTTCACCTCGATCAGGGCATAGATGCGATCGAGCGAGACCTTGACGATCACTTCGCCGGACTGGGTGAACTTGATCGCGTTGCCGAGCAAGTTGCCGACGATCTGACGCGCGCGCTTCGGGTCGACGAACGCGACGAGCGAGTCAGCGCCTTCGGTGCGCACGTGCACGGGCTTGTCGAGCACGAGCACCGCGGACTCCTTGACGAGCTCTCGCGCCATCGCGGCCAAGTCCGTGGGCGCGCGCGACAGCACGAGCTTGCCTCCCTCGAGCGAAGAGAAGTCGAGGATGTCTCCGACCAAGTCCGAGAGGTGCGCGCCGCTCTGGCGCACTTGCTCGATCTCCTCGCGCGCATCCGCGCTGAGCGGCCCATCGACTTCGCTCATGAGGACGTCTGCGAAGCCGAGCACCGCGTTGAGGGGAGTGCGTAGCTCGTGGCTCACCGCTGCCAAGAACTCGGCGCGCTCTTTATCGGCGGCGCGTGCGCGCGTCAGATCACGTCGATAGGCCAGCTCCGCGGTGCGAAATCGAGAGACGAGATCGTTGAACGCGCTCGTGAGCGCGCCTACCTCGTCGATCGTGCGCACGGGGACGCGCTCTCCCGCGGGCTCGCTCTTCTCGACGGCCATCACCGAGACACGCGTCGTCACGTAGGAGATGTCCATTTTTGCGTCGCGCGCGACCGAGTACGCGACGACCGTCGCGACGCCGATCAGCAACGTGGTGAGAGCGAGGAGCGCTTGAACGAGCGCGGGTGCTCCCTCGGGCGCGCGCGGGATGCGCACGAAAGACAGCACGAACACGTGTGCGTCCGAGGGCAACGCCGCCGCTGCGTAGCGCGTTCGGCCCATCATCGTCGTCGCCTCGCCGTGTCCCGCGCGCACCATCTCCTTCAACGCGTTCGCGTCTGGTGCCCCGAGCGTCGCGTCGAGCGTCACGTCTCCCGTGTCCTTGACCACGACGACCTCTGCGCCCGTTCGTCGCGCGGCGAGCTGTATGGCATCGAGGCGCACCGCCGGATCGAGCTTGCTGATGCGCTCGCCCAGCAGCGTCGAGATCCATTCGGCTCGGATGCTCGCGCGATCGGTCGTCGCGTCCGCGAGCTGCGAGAGCCCGAGCGCGCCGATCGCAGTCGCTACCGCGATGCCCACGATCGCCACCAGGATCGGCGCGAGCAACACCAGCGGCCACGGGCGCTCGTCGGTCCGCTCGGTCAGCCGCGGGGGACGATTGGACATCGCGCGCGATGATAGTTCGGAATGAGGAGCGGCGATGACGCGCTGCGTGGCCTTTTTTCCTGCGCCCCTTGAGTCTTTTCAATGGACGAAAGAAACTTCCCGACTATGGTCCGCCGGTCGATCGGAATGCCGCCAGGGGTTGCGGCACCCAATGACGAAGAAACGTCACCTGCGGGCCTCGGCGCCCAAGTGCGGGGGGCGCGTCGAACGAGCAAGGTGATCAGGCAGTACTGGGGCTTCGAGCAGTGACCACGAATTGGCAGGAGGCGGGGAATGCGTAAACACAGACGAGGGTTGGTGAAGCACGCCATGACGCCCGCGATCCCCGAAGACGACGCTCCACAGCCGCTCGAGAGCGGGACGTACCTCGCCACGCGCGCCAAGCGAGTCGCCGATCAGGTCACGCTCATCGTGTACGGCTGGCACAACGTGGAGCCAGGCACGCTCTCTTGGGTGTTCCCGGACTACGACGCCGCCATGAGCGCCGCATGCGCGATGCGCAACGCTGTTCGTTGGGCGATCGTCACCGGCAAGCGTTGGTCGACGGTAGATGAAGCGCGCGCGAATGGCGCCGTCCTCGCCGAACAGGATTAGCCCCGACTAGTGATCGTGATCTTCGTGCGCGAAACGCTCTAACGCGGCGAGCATGTCCGGCGTGGGCTTGAGCATCTGCATGCCCTTGGGGCCTTGAACGGCCCATGCCCAGCTGCCGTCCTCCAGGGGGACGCGCTCCACCTCTCCGCGTTGCTCGGCGTGAAACAGCATGTGCGCCATCTCTTCAGGGCTCATGCGGGGTGAACCGATGCTCGCGAGCTTCTTGCTCGCCGCCGCTGCTAGTCCGCTCTTCTTCTTCTTGGAGCCCATGATGCCCCGCTATTACCTCATTGGTTGCGCTTGATCACGTGAAAGCCGAACGGCGTCTCCACGACCTCGCTGATCTCGTTCACCTTGAGCGCGAACGCAGCGTCGCTGAACGGCTTGACCATGCCTTCGCGCTTGAACTTGCCCGCGGACCCGCGTCGCTCGCGTGAGCCTTGGTCGTCCGAGTAGGTTTGTGCAAGGTCTGCCATGTCCTCGCCGGCGACGGCCTTCTTGTGCACCTCCTCGGCGCGCGTCTTCGCCTCCGCTTTGCTGCGCGTGATGTTCGCGGGTGCGTTCTTGGCTCCCTTGTAGGCAACCAGGACGTGCTGGCAAGCGACAGAGTCTGGTGGGGCTGCGTCTGCTGACACGGCGACGGTCTCGGTCGCGGTCACACTCGGAGCCGTTGAAGCGACCACGGACACCGACGCCGATGGGGCCGCATTTTCGGCCTTTTTCTCGTCACACGCGATCAAGAGGAGCAACGACCATGCTGCGATTTTCGGGCTCACGTCGGCATCGTCGCATCAGGCGACGATCAAGCCAAGCCGTCTTGGCCGTAAGGGTCGGAGACTTGCGCGCGTTGGAACTTGTGACGTCGGCGGCTGTCGTGACGGAAGCAGAGAACCATTCGGAGCGTAGGACGTAGGGAATGAGCACGATGCGAACAGCCGCTGCTTGGAAATTGTCGACCGTCGCAGCGCTCGCTGCTGCCGCGTTCTTTGCCCTTCACCCGATCCGCGAGGCGGCGAACTCTTCTTCGTCCGGATCTTCTTCGTCTGCGAAGGCGCAGCACGCGACGAGCGGAGGCGGTGGTGGCGGGTTCTTCGGACTCTTCGGCGGCGGGGATTCCACGGCAAGCACGTCCACGCCCACGCACGTCGGCGCTCACCTCGAGGCTCTTCGCAGCGCGCAGTCGCCGACCAAGGCGTGTGAGGCGCTCCGTGATCTACAAGAGTCCGCAGACGGCGACGACGAAGCGATCGCCGCCATCGCAGACGCCGCAAGCGCGAAGTCCGCGCCGATGACTCGTAACTGCGCCATCTCGGCGCTGGGCTCGTTGCACTCCGCGGCGGCGACGAGTTGGCTCATCGATCTGACGAACGACAAGGACACGGACGTCCGCGCGCAAGCCCTCTACGCGCTCGCTCGCAAGACGGACGATCGCTCTGCGAGGGACGCGGTCCTCGCTGCGGCGCACAGTGAAGATCCCGAGGTGCGCATGGCAGCGCTCCTCGCGGCGGGCACGTCACACCTAGACGGGTCTGGGCCGCTCATCATCGAGGCCATCAAGAACGAGCACGGCGATCGACAGAGCGAGCTCATTCGCGCGTTGGGCGACTCACACGATCCGGCGGCGGTCCCGGTGCTCGCGCAAGCCTTGAAAGACGGCACGACAGACACGCGGTCGAGCGCGATCGACGCGCTCGGTGAGGTCGGCGGGGACCAGGCGACGAGCGCGCTTGCCGATGTCCTGCAGGGCGGCAACGGACAAGACGCTTCACGCGCGGCGACCGCGCTCGCTCGCATCGGCGATCCCATGGCGCGCGCTGCGTTGATCGAAGCGACCAAGAATGGCCGCCGTGGGATCTCGGTCGCGGCGTTGCGCTCGCTGTCGACGCTCGAGGGTGATGACGTTCGCCAGGTGATGATCGACTCGCTCGGGTCCGGCGACAAGAACGCGATGAGCACTGCGTCTGCTTACTTCGGTCAGCACAAAGACGAGACCGCGCTGCCTGCATTGGTCGCGCTCGCGAACAACGGTAACCCTTCGAGCTCCTCGAACGCCGTGTCCGCGATCGCCTCGATCGGCGGCGATCAAGCCAAGACCGCGCTACTCGCGCTAGCGTCGAAGCCGAGCTTCATCCAGGCCAGCGCGCTCGAGCAGTTGTCGGAGATGCCCAACGCCCGAGACGAAGCGCGGCACCTCGCGATGACTCTCGTGAAGGACAACGGCGGTAACGTCGCGTCGAACGCGCTCTCGATGCTCGCGCGTGACGGCTCACCAGAGGCGCGCGACATGCTCATCGACGTCGCCAAGCACGGCAACGGCAACACCTCACGCGAGGCGCTCTCGGCGCTCGCCGAGCAAGGTGACCCTACCGCGCTGCAAGCCGTGAAGGACGTAGCGCAGAACGGCAAAGGCGACGCTCGGATGTACGCGATGTCAGCGCTCACGCAGACCGGCGATCCCAAGCTCGCGCCTACGTTCGCGGCCGCGCTCAAAGACAAGGACGCGAGCGTGCGTCGCACTGCCCTCTCTGGGCTAGCGCAAATCGGCGGCCCTGACGCCGAGCGCGCGTTGCTCGAGGCGAGTCGCTCCACGGACGACAAGTCACTTCGCTTGATGGCGATCCGCTCGCTCGCGCGTGTCGGCACACCCGCGGCGACCGCGCAGCTCGAGCAGCTCGTGAATGACAAAGACCCGAACGTCGCGTCGAGCGCCGTGATGACGCTCGCGCAGGCTTCACCAGACAAGGCGGGCGTGATCGCAGATCGCGCGATGAAGTCCGACGACAAGCGACTGCGAGCGAGCGTGGTTCAGACCGCGCCGAACCTCCCGCCGGAGACCGCGCGGCGCGTGCTGCTCGCGGGCGTGAAGGACACGGACCCGAGCGTCGCAGAGTCCGCGATCTCTCAGCTCGCGCAGCTCGGCGGCCCCGAAGCGCAGCGCGCGCTCCTCGACATCATCATGGATCGCGACGCGAACAAGGATCTCAAGCGGTCTGCGGCTCAGGGACTCGACGACATGGGCGGCGCCGCGGCGCGCGACAACGCCGATCTCATCAAGCAGTACAAAGACGAGTCGAGCGACGAGATGGAGCGCGATCGCGAAGGCATCGACTTCAACGGTGAGGGCGACGAAGGCTGATCCCGCTCGATCCCCCAGTCAGTTCGCGCCGAACACTTTGTCCCAGTTCGCGCGATAAGACTCCGACGCGACCTTGGCGGGACCCTTGCCATCACGCAGGACGTGCTTGGGCGCTTCCATCACGACGTCGATGTCGCAGACGTTCGGGTGTTCCTTGCGAGGCGTGAGCTTGAGCACCTCACCGTTGATCGGCTTTCCCTCTTCGAGCGCCCGCACCTCACCGAAGCTGAGCTGGTCGTCCTTCAGTCGAACGATCCGCGCGCCCTTCGCGTCCTCGGTGGGACCCGTGACGAGCGCTACGTCCTTGCCGTGCGAGTCGCCCATGCGCGTTGCATCCTAGCGCAGGCGCGTCAGGAACGCCCACGATCCCCGTCCCTTTTCGCTGCGGCGTGAGCCCAACGGAACGGGGCCCACAAGCAAAATACTATCCCTGCCAAAAGCGGGGATATAGCTCAATGGTAGAGCGCCGGATTATCCATCCGGAGGTTGCTGGTTCGTGATTGCGTTCGCCCTACGGGCTCGCTTCTCACGTCAAGCGGCTCAAGTCGGGCGCCCTTCGGGCTTTCGACTTGGCTCGGCATGTTCGACTCCAGTTCCTCTATGCCTCCTTCACTCGGGCTCCCGCCGCAAACTCGCTACCTATGAACGTCATTGTCCTCGGGCTAGGTGTGATGGGCACGGCTGCGGCGATGCACCTGTCGCGTCGCGGTGCGCGCGTGCTCGGCGTCGAGCAGTACTCGATAGGTCATGAGCTCGGCAGCTCGCATGGAGAGACGCGCCTCATTCGAAAGGCCTATTTCGAGAGCCCCGCGTATGTGCCGCTGCTCCAACGCAGTTATGAGCTCTGGCGCGAGCTGGAGAAGAAGACCGGGCAAGAGCTGCTCTTCGAGACGGGTCTAGTGATGTTCGCACCAGGATCGCGCGCCAAGCTGGACGCCGCGCGTGCGACCGCAGCCATGCACGGGATAGACGTGGAGGTGTTGGACGAGCGCCAAGCCACCGCGCGCTTCAGCGGCTTCGACGCGAGCGGGTGCGCTGCGCTCTACGAGTCGACGGGTGGGTGGCTCGCGGTCGAGAGATGCGTGGCTGCGCACGCGCGCGTCGCTCGGGAGCTCGGCGCGGACTTGCACGAGAGCGAACGTGTGCTCTCGTGGAGCGCGACGACCGATGGCGTGGCGGTGACGACGGATCGTCAAACCTACCTAGCGGATCACCTCGTCATCACCGCTGGACCTTGGGCCCCAGACGTCCTCGCCGGCGCGCAGCTCCCGCTGGCGGTGCATCGGGTCACGCAGCACTGGTTCGCCGCGCAGAGCTCGTGGCGATCGTCGCCGTGCTTCGCGTTCGATCTCCCGGAGGGCTTCTTTTACGGCTTTCCATCGCTTGACGGCGCAACCATCAAGCTCGCGCTGCATGCGCCCGGCGCGCGCTGCACTCCGGCGGACGTCTCGCGCGAGCTGTCGGCCGAGGACGCGCGCAAGCCCGAGGCGTTCGTGGAGAGGTGGCTTAAAGGCGTCGAGCCTCACGCGCTGCGCGGCAAGACTTGCATGTACACGATGACTCCAGACGAGCACTTCATCGTTGATCGCCACCCCGCACACGCGAACGTTCACTTCGGAGCGGGCTTCTCCGGGCACGGCTTCAAGTTCGCGCCTGTGATCGGTGAGTGCCTGGCGGAGCTCGCGATCGACGGCCAGTCCCGCCACCCCATCCATTTCTTGCGCTCACGGTGACGCGGACTCGAGCTGCTTGATGCGCGCGCCCGTGAAGGCTGCACCCAAGAAGAAGATCTGCGACGAGTAGTGCACCCAGAGCAGGAGCATCACGAGCGAGCCCGCGGAGCCGTAGGTGGCCGCGATCTTCTTGTGTCCGACATACGCGCTGACGAGCACTGTGCCCACCGCGAAGAGCAGCGCCGTCACGAGGCCGCCTTCGAGCGCGCGCCTCCACGGGATGTGCTTGTCAGGGAGCACGCGATACAAGAGACCGAACAACAGCGCCGTGATCACGATCGAGCCCGCCGTGTGCAACAGCTCCCATGTCATCGGGAGCTCCCGACCGACGACGCCCGTCGCGAACGCGAACGCACCGCGCGCGAGCACGACCGCGACGAGCACCAAGCCTACGAACAAGACGAGCAAGAACGCTGTGCCACGCTTGCGGAGCTGCCGGAGCACACGACCCTTCACGCCCTTCGACTCCACGTGAGGCACTTCCCAAAGTTGATTGAGCGCGCGCTTGAGCCCGCTGAAGAGGCGCGTGGAGGCGTAAATCAGCAGGATCAGCACGAGCACCTCGGATCCGCTCTGGGGCGTGCGCACGCGCGCCACGAGCTCCATCACGTTCGCGGCGCCATCGTCGCCGAGCCAAAACGCGAGGTCCTCACGGAGCGCCGCCTGCGCTGGTGCGAGTCCGGTGAAGAGCGCGGCGACGCGAAGCACGATGAGCAAGATCGGCGCGACCGACAAGAGCGAGTAGAACGCGATGCCAGCGCCGAGCAGGCGACCGCCCTTGCGCGAGAAGGTCCGCACGGTCTCTCTCAGCGCGCTCGCGAGCATGAGCCACGGAGTCTAATGCGACGCCTCCATCGAAGCGATAGGCGCTCTGCGACCGGATGCGCTAAAAGTGCGACGTGGACAAGCAAGCGCTCCGCGACAAGCAGCTCGCGTTTTTTCTAGCGCGCGTCGTGAGCGACGAGGCCAAGCGAGAGTGGCGCGCGCACGTGAAGGAGGCCACGCACACGCTGCTCGAGTCGAAGCTCGGAGAGATCGCCTCGGCAGAGTCTCTCGATCGCGCGGTCGTGGCGGCGCTGAGCAAAGAGTCGTTCGCGCGCGCGATCAGGCCTATTTCCAAGTCGATCCACGCAGAGACGGTGAGGGCGCTGCGGCTCGAGAAGACCAAGATCGGCGGCTACGTCCCCAAGTCCGCGCGCGAGAAGATCGACGCGCTGCTCGCGCGACCGAAGCTAATGCAGGAGAAGCTGTTGCGCCAAGTGCTCGAGCAAGACGCGATGGAAGAGACGATGCGCGACGTGTTGTTCGACGCGCTCAAGGAGTTCAACGAGAAGGTGAACCCGTTCGTCGCGGACTGGGGCTTGCCCGGGATCATGAAGAAGCTCGGTCCGTTCGGGTTCGGCCCGGTCAGCAAGGCGGTCGACGGCGTGCGCGCGGAGTTCGACAAGCGCATGGAGCCGGAGATGCGCAAGTTCCTCCAGACGTTCTCGCGCAAGGCGCTCACCAAGACCGGCGATCTCATGAGCAAGAACTCGGGCTCGCCCAAGTTCATCGAGCTACGCAAGGCGGTGGTCGCTTGGATCTACGAGCAAGAGATCCGCGAGCTGCTCGGCGGCGGCGATGACGAGGGCGCGACGCTCATGCACGGCGCTGTGCTCGACGTGATCGAGCACTCGAACCTGCTCGATTATGTGCAGAAACGCAGGCGATCCGAGCTCGACGACTTCTTCGCGCGCCACGCGGCGGATCCCGTGCGCAAGGTGATGGCCGACTACGGCGGCTCGCCCGCGATCGACACGGACGCGCTAGCCGACGCGACTTGGCCCGCGCTCAGCCGGCTGCTCACGAGCGAACCCGTGCGCGCACAGTTCGCCAAGCTCCTCGACGAGTTCTGGTCCACCGTCGACGACGTGTGATCCGGATGCCATCGATCGCAGGCGGTTGATACGTCAACGATCGGCCTTGGCCGCAGCAGCGATCGCCTTGGCGCGCGCATCGTTCGGAGCGAGCTGCAAGGCGCGCTCGGCGACGCGCGCAGCTCGTGTCCACAACTTCGCAGCGAGGTAGATCTCCCCGAGCGTCGCTTGATAGCCGACGTGGTTCGGCTGCGCGGTGACGGCGAACTCAGCGAGCCTGCTGGCCTCGTGGAGATCTCCGCCGGCCTTGCACATCGCGAACGCCGCCCGCTCCGCGTGGATCACTGACGGGACCAACGCGTGGGCGCGCGCATAGGACCTCCCAGCCTCGTCCCAGCGACCGTCGCGCTCGGCAGCTTGCGCGCGAGTGAGCGCTGTCGAGTGCTGCTTCTGCTTGGCGACCACCTCGATCGCCTCGAGCTGCTTTCGCACCGCAGGGTCTTCTCCGTTCTGGAGCACCAATCGAAAATTGTTCGCGGCGCTCACCACGTCATCTCGCGCCAGCGCCTCCTGTGCGGCGCGCAAAAATACGTCCGTGCGGCGCAGCTTCTCGTCTTGTTTGCCTTTGGCGAGCAGCCTCTTCATCGCGTCCTCGGGAGGCACCGACGGCGTCGGAGGAATCGATGATGCGACCACTGGAGGCCGTGAGAGCCTCGACGCGGCCCACGAATCGAGCGCTCTGATGCGCGGTGGCGGCGAAGAGCCAGTGCGGGCCTCTGATAAACGAGGCGGCGGTTGCGTCGGAGCGGGACCTTCTCTGACCGTTGGCGGCAGCGATGCGAACGCAGGAGGAGGCAGCGTGGGCGGCAGCGCGACCAGGCTCCGCTCCGCAGCAGGAGGCGGCTCCGACATCGGCGGGAGCTTCGCGTCGTACGCCTCGCGCCGCTCACGATCCACGAGCTCGGCTTCTGCGCTCGTGATGGCTTGGAACACTTTCTCCAAGGAGACGCGAAAGGTGCCTAGCTTCTTCTTGAAGAAACGATCGGGATGGAATTTGGCCGCGAGCGTCGTGTACGCGCGCTTGATCGCCTTCTTGTCTGCGGCTCGCTCGACCCCCAACATGGCGTAGTGATCGACGTTCCCGACCTTGCCGAACATCACGGTGATCTCCGCACGCGTCGCGTCATCGAGATCGCACTCTTGCTGCGCGGGTACGCGCGCGGTCGACTTTCGGGACGACGGGGCCCCTCTGCGCGACCCAGGCGGATTGCGCGTCGAAGGGT
>JANYHY010000429.1 GCA_025362165.1 Myxococcales bacterium
TCAATGATACGGAACAACCCCTCGCCGACGCGATGGTCGGATACTGGACTCGCTTCGCGCGCACCGGCGATCCCAACACCAAGGGTGTGCAAGCCTGGCCCGCGTATGACTCGGTCAGCGACACCAACATGTTGCTAGACCTCACGTTGGCGACCAGCACAGGATACAAGAAAGCCCGCTGCGACTTTTGGGACGGCGTGCACTAATCCCGCTGTCACCCTCCTAGGAAGATGACAGCGAACTGAGTTTGAGACGGTAGTGCTAACTCACGAACGCGACGTCGAGATCGAACACCTCACGCAGTAGTTCGGCTTTTGCTTTCACGGTCCACTCTTCGAGCTCGCGATCTTCCTGACCCAAGACAGTGAGCATCAAGCGCTTCTTGCTCTTGTCGATCGTCGCGCGCACGCTCGTGACCTTGCCGAGGTGCTCGCGATCCAGCGCGTCCGCGATGCGGAGGATCGCTGCGAGCCCACGCACCTTGCCGCGCGCGTCTTTGTCGAGCTCGCGGAAATTAGGGTGTGACGGATCTGGCAAACTCTTGCGGTGATAACGCGCAGTGTTCGCGACGATCGCGCGCTCCTCGGGCGACAAACCCATAATGTCCGAATTGAGTATTAAATAGTAGGTGTGCTTGTGGTGGCCGTCGTATCGGACGAAGTCGCCGATGTCATGGAGCAGCGCGGCCGCGCGAAGCAGCAGGCGATCACGCTCGCCGAACGCGTGGAGCGGCTGCATGTCGTCGAAGAGCTGCGCGGCGAGCTTGGCGACGAGCTGACCGTGTGCCTCGTCGAAGTGATAGCGAAGTCCGAGTCGCGCGCACGCGGCGAGCACCGCCTCTGCTTGCTCATCAGGGTTCCATAGGTGGAAGTATTTATCGACGAGCTCCTCGAGGATGCCTTCTTTGAGACCGACCCCTGGCACCGCGATCGCTTGCGCGTCCCATAGCTCGGCGAGCCGCAAGAAGATCGCGGCGGCCGGCACGATGGTGTCCGCGCGATCGGGTCGCAACCCGAAGGTCGACTGTCGCTCGGCCGGCGGCATGCGCGCGAGCTTGCCGAAGATCGCACGCACCTGCGTGACGTCTGCTGCGCGCGGGTAACCGCCGACTCCGCCCTTGTTCGGGAACAGATCGGCGAGAGTCTCGATGTTGCCGCCCGTGCCCACGATGACATCGAAGGTCGTCTTCTGGAGGCGTGAGCGCGCCTCGACGACCGCGCGATCGACCATCTCGCTCAACAGGCGCATGCGCTCCTTGTCGAGGCCTTTGCCGATCGCGTTCTCGTCCTTGAGCAGAGTCTCGAGGAGCCGCACTGTGCCGATCGGGAGCGAGATCGAGAACGTGTGTTTGCCCTTGTCGAGCAGCGTGAGCTCTGTCGAGCCGCCGCCCACGTCGATCAACATCACGCGTCGCTCGCCCATGTCCAGGTTGCGCACGACCGCAAGCTCGATGATGCGCGCCTCCTCCACGCCCTCGATCACTTCGAGCTCCACGCCCGCTTCACGCAACGCGCGCTCGACGAGCGTGGGGCCATTCTCCGCCTCACGTACGGCGCTCGTCGCGGTGGCGCGGTAGGCATCCACCTTCGCGTCGTCCATCGCCTGGCGGAACTCGCGCAGCGCAGCGCACGCAGCGCCGATCGAAGCCGGAGCGAGCCTACCCGTCGTGAACACCTCAGTGCCGAGTCGCACTGCCGCGCGCGCGTTCGCGATCTCCTTCCACACAGTCGCGGAGCGCACGCCGTTCGGCCCTTGCGGCGTGGAGGCCTCGATGATGCGCATGCGCATCGCGTTCGAGCCGACGTCGATGGCCGCGAAGCGCGCCTTGCCCTTCGTCTGCGATGCGGGCGGGGTGTGCGATCCCTGATCTTGCACGGGCTCCGGGCGCTCGGTCGCCATGCTCGGAAAGTAGCCGGGGTGCGTGGTTTCCGCTAGCGTCGGTTGCGTGACAACTGCTCAATCTCGCAACGCTCTGCTGTTCGCGCTGGTGCTCGCCGCGTGTGGTGGTCCTGAAGCTGCGGCGCCGCACGCTCAGCGTCCGGTGGATGAACGCCGCGCGTCCGAGGTCATCGCCAAGGCCTTCGTCCGCGCCAAGGTGGACCCCGAGATGAACCGCGACGTGATGATCTTCAACGGCAAGAAGGTCCACCTCGAGGTCGCGGCTGCCAGTCACAAATACGGCATCGCCTACCTCACTCGCGAGCAGCAAGCTGCGCTCACGGATCTACCCAAGCGCGCGCCAGACTCTGATGCGCTGATCATCATCCCAGGAGACGAAGAGGGCGTGCACGTGCTCGTGTTGTTCGAGCGCGACTACATGCAAGACGACTTGATGGGTGAGTCTCACGAGAACACCAACATCGCAGCGGAGCTCAAGCTCGAGCGCGACGTGAAGGACTTCTTGCGCAAGGCGACTGAAGATCAGTGGCCATAGCGCCGCGCTCCATCATGTTCGCTGGCATCAGCGCGAGCGCGGTTGGCGTCATCGTCGCGGCCACTGTTCATCAGATGATGGGTGGCGTGGTGCTCGTCATTGGTTGGCTATTGGCCATTTACGGGATTCACGCGTTTGGGCGCAGTGTTCCGGTTGAACGATAGTTCGATATCTTGAGCCCGCTGCGCGCGGGACGAGGGCGTGCTGCTGGCTTGTTGTACGGCGACGCGCACGGTCATACCGTTGTCATCCTGAGGTCGCGGCGCGGCCGGAGGACCCCAATGGGCACCCCGACCAACCGTTGACTTGATTCGCTCCACCCTTTCGATCTTGGCGTGGAGTTGCGTGTGATCTCGGGTGGAGTTGCGTGTGGGGTCCTTCAGCCGGCAGCGGCTTCAGGATGACAGCAATGGATCTTGGGCCTCAGGATGACAGCAATGGAGTTCGATAGAGTAGTGGTTAGCTCGATTAGAGTTCGCTGCGTAGGACTACTACTCCGGTGTCGGGGCCTAGTTTGGGAGTTCTTTTGGCGGCGTAGCCGAAGTCGCGGTCGGTGAGGTTCATGGTGCCGGTGAAGGTGCCGGTCGATGTTTTGTCTACGAGGTTGGCGTCGGCCATGGCTTTCTCGTTTACGGCTGGGGTGAGTGAGGCGGTGTACACGCCGGTCTTGTCGAAGACTCCGACGTAGAAGACTGGGAGTTTGCCGGTGTCACCGCTTGCCTTCGCGAGCTCCGCTTGACGTCGCTTCCACTCCTCGGCGAGGTGATTGCAATATGCACGTAACGCCCAGCCCGTCACGAAGAGGCCGCGCACCTTGCCGGTGTCGTCCGTCACGGGCATCGCGGCGATCCAGTCGCGGTCTGGACCATTCGCGCTCTTGCCGCCGAACGAACCGAGCGTGCTCATATAAGAGCCAGAGAGAGCCTTGTTCAAATCCGGGAAGAGCTTGAATAGATCTTGGCCAGCCATCACGTCCTGCTCGAGGTTGTTCCTGATGGCGATCCCTTTGTCGTCTGCGAGCGCGAAGAACGTGCTCTTGGCGATGTTCAAGTCGGGGACCTCTCGCTGGGACTTCAAGAGCGCCTGTCGCACGCTCGGCACGTCCGTGTGCGGGTCTGCGTTCTTCGCGAAGACGGCGGACATCTTCTTCGCGCCCTCGGGTAAGCCGCGCTCGATTTCGGCGACGTCTTTGGCGATCTGATCTGCGAGCGCGTCCACGTCCTCTGACGCTTTCTTGGCGCTCTCTTTCCCCTGATCTTTGCAACCTACGGGAGACAGCGCGAACAACACGACGACTGCGGCGAGAGCTAGGGATCGCATGAGGCGCTCATTAGAACACGAGAGCGTTGGGAGCGTTGGCTGCAAACGGTCAGGGATCCGCGAGAGCGCGAGTCGGTGGAGAGGCGATCCGA
>JANYHY010000443.1 GCA_025362165.1 Myxococcales bacterium
ATGCCGAACGTCATCGGCACGAGGCGCCGCATGACCTCGCGCACGCCAGGGTCGCGCATGTCCAACACTGGACGTGTCAAGTATCCTATCTTGCGCAGCGCCGGCCACTGCGCGACCACCTGGAGCGCGCCCCCGAACAGCGCGCCGATCGCGATGGCGTGAGCGCGGTCGTAGCCCGCAGCTTGGAGCCTGGAGGGCAGCAAGAACGCCGCGATCAAGAAGGCGACGTTGAGCAGCATCGGAGCGAAGGAAGCGACCGCGAACTTTCGGTGTGTATGGAGGGCGGCCGTTCCCATCGCCGCGGTGCCCATGAAGAAGATGTACGGGAACACCAAGCGCGTCATCGCCGCGGTGCGCTCGAACTCGTCGGGGCGCGCGTGGTAACCGCTCGCGAACAGCTCGGTGAGCGGACGCGAGAAGATCATCCCGAGCGCCGTGACGATCACGAGCGCGACCAGCGAAGCGGCGCGAACCCGGGCGAAGAAGGCCTTCGCGTTGTCTTCGCCGTGGTTGGCGAGTCGCTCGCTCAACACCGGGACCACCGCGCTCGACACGGCGCCTTCGCCGAGCAATTGCCGGAGCGCGTTGGGGATCGTGAACGCGACGAAGAACGCGTCTGTCTCCTCCCGCGTGAAGATCGCGGCGAGCGCCATGTCGCGACCAAGCCCGAGCAAGCGAGACGCGAGCGTGCCTAAACCGACGATCCCTGCGCGCCCCGCGAGCTTGCTGCGCTCCTTCTGGCCCTCGGTCTTGGGGGCGAGCGGGTCGCTCTTCTCTTCGGTCATCGCGCGAGCGGCTCGCGACTAGCAGCGACGCTGGCGGGCGCGCACTCGGCGCACTGGCAGAGCGCGCGCAAATATTTGTAGCTGTACAGGCCGCTCTCGTGGCCGTCGAACCACTTGAGCGAGAGCGCGTAGTTGCCGACGGTAGTAATATTCTCGAGCTCGAGTGCGATGCCGTCTTCGTGAGCGATGAACGCGATCGTCCCTGAGTGGCCTTGGCAGCCTGCGCATGGGCAATACCCGCGTAGGACGTCGTGCGGGTAGGTCGATTTGTGCCCATCGCCCCAGTCGATCTCGCTCACGCGCGCGCCGCGTGGAGAGCGAACGGCGCGACACTTGTACCTTGCATCCATTTCGCTTCAACGTTTCAAGAGGCGTTTGGCTTCACCGAGATCGACCAAGCCCGTGGTGGCTCCTACCGCCGAGATGGCCTTCTTGCCTAACAAATGGCCAACGGTGAGCGCCGAGACGAACACCTGCGGGCTCTTCCACGCGCGCGTTCCAGGAGTGGCTTGGTGTGTGAGGAGCACAGCCAGCGCGCCCGCCAAGAAGGCGTCTCCGGCGCCCGTCGCGTCCACGCACTTGGCCGCAGGGGTCCGCGCTTCGACGTCGCCGTGTGGGCCGATCGCGCGCGCGGAGAGCGCACCACCGGTGAGCAGCAACGTCGCGCTAGGCGCCTTGGCGCGGAGCCACCGCAGGCCGCCCACGCACGCGAGATCTGCCGCTGAGGCCTTCACGAGATCGGCGTGCGCGACGAGCTCGGCGATGTTCTTGCGCATCTTGCTCGCGCTCTTCCAGAGGTGAGCGCGCACGTTCAAGTCCACCGCGATGTGCGCCCGGCCTTTGCGTGCAGTCTGCACGAGCTTGTGAGTGGCGCCTTGGAGACCCGCTTCCATCAACGTGCTCGTGCCGAAGAGGACCCACTTGGTCTTGCCCATCGCAGGCGTGATGTCCTTCGCGCGGGGCGCCATGTCCGCCGTGCGATCGCGATAGAAGAGGAAATTAGGCTCTCCGCGCTCGTCGCGCGTGATGAACGTGAGTCCGGTGCGGGCGGGGTAACGGAGCACCAAGCGCGTGTCGACATGCTCACGCTCGAGGTGCGCGACCATCGCATCGCCAAATGCGTCTCGGCCGACACCGCCGATGACTGCGGCCTTCTTGCCCAGGCGTGCGAGCGCGACCGCGAAGTTCGCGGGGGCACCCCCGAGCATGCGATGGAGCTCGGAGCCGATCGGCTCGCCCTTCTGGCGACTCTTCGGGTTCTCGTAGATGTCCCAGAGGATCTCACCGAAGCTGACCACGTCGAGGCTCATCACTTCGTCCCTTCGTACTCTGCGTGCGCAGACATCGCACGATCTACGATCGTCAGCAGTTGCGCCGCAAGCTTGGTGTCGAACGCCTCTCCATGCTGCGCTGCACACGCGGCCTGCCGCAGCTCCGCCGAGACGACGAGCGAGGCGCCGCCGCACTCTCGGCAGATGAGGCCCCCACGCGCGAGATCGAGTGTCCCCGAGCGCGCGAGGGGACACGCCTTGCCGCAGCGGACGCAGCGCTCGAAGTCCATCGAGTCCCCGACGTCGGAGAGCAAGCGCAGCCCCACGCCCGCGAGCGTGTAGGTGGCATCGACGGGGACAGGTCGATCGAGATCGTCGAGCAGCACCGTCAGCGTCGACCAAGCGGCGGGTTCGACCGTGCGTGGTGGGCACAAGTGGCGCGCCCAGCGCAGCGCCACGCCCGCGGCTTGCATCGCTTCGAGCGAAGCGGCCAGCGTAGCTCGCACGCGAACGACACGCGCCTCGCGCAGCACACCCAGATCTCCGCGACGATCCTCGTAGCGCGCCTCGATCGCGTGAAACGGCTCCAAAGCGCCGCCGAATCGCTTGTTCCCCTTTCGCGCGCCACGTACGATGACGCTGATCTTGCCCTCGAGCTCCGTGAAGAGCGTGGCGATCACGTCGGACTCGCCATACTCCACGGCGCGGAGCAACAGCGCAGCAGACACCTTCGCCGCCCGCGCGCTCGCGAAGGCGCGCGCCGACATCAGCTGGGCATTTGGGGCTGGCGAAGCCAATCCGCTGAGTTGTTGTCG
>JANYHY010000444.1 GCA_025362165.1 Myxococcales bacterium
CTCCCCTGCGGCTCGCCACGAAGCCACATCGCGGCGAGTCGAGCGCCCACCGTCCCAGTCCCGAAGTCCGCTGCGAGCCCGAGCCCCATGCCGAGGCCGCGACCGGTCGTCACCCCAGAGGGGCCCACGCTCAGTCGAAACGGGGAGCGGTAGACCTCGTGCGGGAGCGGTGTGAGCTCGAAGGGCGGCGGCGGCGAGTCGTGGACGATGATGATTTGTTGCTGGCTCGGCCTCGGCGGCACTGCGTAGTCGCGTCCCACGCTGACGATCGCGTTGTCTGCAGCTGCGCTCCCAGCGAACGACAAGCCCAAAAACGACATGCACATGATGGCTTTGATGCGTCTCATGGTGGCCTCAACGCGTTTGGGGGCTCCCCTCTTACAGTAGCGATCTCGGGCAGTGCTCAGGCTATGATGAGATCGGGATGCGGACCTTCGGCGTGGCTCTGGGATTGGCGCTTGCGGCAGCGCAAGCGGTCGCGTACGCCGACGGCCCTGCCCCTCCATCCGCAGAGAACGTGAAGGCCGCCGGACAGCACTTCCAAAAGGCGCGCGAGCTCTACCAAAGTGGGAGCTATCGAGAGGCAGTCTCGGAGCTCGAGGTCGCGCTCGTGCTCGACCCGACGGCGAAGGATCTCGTCTACAACCTCGGCGTCTTGAGCGAGAAGCTCAACCGCATCAACGACTCGATCAAGTACTTCAACCGCTACCTCGAGATGGACGTCGACGCGAGCGAGCGCGCCAAGGGCGAGGCGTTCATCAAGCGCCTCGAGGGCGCGAAGAAGGAGGTGCCTACGCCACCCCCGGACGACCCCGACGACGAACGCATCAAGAGCCACAAGCGGGTCATTGATAAGTCAACCATAGCCCCGCCCCCCGCCAATCACGGCACGCTCAACGGCGTCCTCATCGTCGGCACTGTGCTCGGCGTCGCGGGTATCGCGGTGGGCTCGATCATGGGCGCAAAGGCGCTCAGCGACAAACCCGCGAGCGGATCGGTGACGAGCCCGAGCTTGCCGTACAACCTGCTCGCGAGCCAAGCGCAGAGCGCGCACACAGAAGCGATCGTCTCGGACGTCGCGTTCGGAGTGGGTGTCGCCGCGGCGCTAACGACCATTTTTTTGTACGTCGCGACTCGGCCGCGCGCCCCCATTTACCTCAGTGAGTCCACACCCAAGCTCGCCCCGCTGGTCGGCGCGAACACCGGCGGAGTCGTATTGGGCGGGAGCTTCTGATGCGTCGCCTGCTCGGCTCCATCGCCTTCGTCGGGGCGATCTTCGCGGCGCTGCACTGCGAGGCGATCGTCTCGGGCGATGTCCCGCAGTTCAACTGCAGCGGCACTCGCAAGGACGCGTGTCCCGACGGCAAGTACTGCAAGGGCTCGGGCTGCACCAACTGCGAGAAGACAGACGTCTGCGATCACTACGACAACGACTGCGACGGGATCGTCGACAACGGTCCGCTCTCCGACCGAGACGAAGACACCTACACCGAATGCGGTGAGATCGACACGACCGGCAAGACCGTCAACGTCGACTGCAACGACGACGATCCGACGGTGCACCCGAACGATCCTGCTACGCACCCAAAGCCCGCGGTCTCGATCGAGGTCTGCAACGGCGTAGACGACGACTGCAACGGCGTCGTCGACGATGCAGACAAGGTCTGCCCAGCGACGTTCGTCTGCAAGCCAGCCCTCGAGAAGAAGAACCCCGCAGACAACTGCATCCCGCCGACGAGCGACTGCACGACGAACGCATTGCTTTGCATGAAGCCGCTGATCTGCGACTCGCAGACGGGCAAGTGCGTCAGCAACACAGCGGGCGCGCTCGGATCGAACTGCTCGACAGATCGTGAATGCGCCAATGGTGCCTTCTGCGGCTCGCCTGCGTACCTCGGCCCGATCACCAACAACAACGTTTGCACGAAGACCTGCTGCTCGTCTTCGGACTGTCCCACGGATTTCGTCTGCTACGCGCCGGGGACCGATGGCCACTTCTGCGTGAACAAGTCGCTGCTCGCGATCGGAACGCTGGGCACGCTCACGCCTGGCGCCAACAGCGGTGACCCCGCGCAGTGCAGGTCTGGTCAAGCGCAGAACGGTCGCTGCATCGACACGTGCTGCACGAGCGCCAATTGCACCAACGGCACGGCGTGTCACGAGGGAACTCTGCTCGGCAAGTCGGGTCTCATCTGCCAGCCCGGGAGCACCACCGGCTCTGGCGGCTGCTGCGCGGGCTGGTGCGGTGGCGCGGGCAACTGCG
>JANYHY010000460.1 GCA_025362165.1 Myxococcales bacterium
GAACACGAACGTTGGGCCGATTGACCCATAAAACCAGGGGCGTTCATAGACGAACCTCAAGCCGAACGACGTCGCCGCAGAGTTGCTCACGCCGATGTCTTGCGCTGATGCGTAGCCGCTGGAGTTCTGGAGCTGCATGCCCATCGGTCGCAACAGCGCGATGCCTCCCTGCACTTCGAGCGACCACGAGTGACCCTCCCAAGGTTTGCTCGGCAGCGCAGGGGCGTCAGTGTGCGGAGTGCCGTCACGAACGAAGAGCGGCGTGCTTTCGTCCGTGAGCGTGTCGTGCGAGTCCGACGCGCCGCACGCGAAGCTCACGGAGTCGCGCAGCACGATCTCGCCGGTCTTGATTTCTCGGACGTCGTAGCTGGCCGACAGCGGACCTCCAGTGGCGCGCGCGACCTTCCAGTGAGTGCCCTCTTGCGTGACCTTCACGTCGTCTTCGTGCACTTCGAGCCTGTAGCGATCGGGGCCAAGCGCGCTCTTGGAGCCGTTCTCCAGATCGGGCAGGAACGGCTGCACGATGACCTCGCACGAGACCTTGCTCGATGCCTCGACGTGCGCGCCGCCGCCTGTTTGTGCGGTCTCCACGCGCGTCGCGACGATGCCGATCGTTCGCGGGCGAGAGACTCCGCCGTCGTGCTCGAAGAGCGCCGAGCGCTTCTCCAACGCGAGCGTGGTCTGCCCCGTGCTCGCGACACAACCCTCTTGGTCGAACGCGGAGTTGCCCTGAGGATCGAGCGCGAGCGTGTACTCGCCGCACGTGAGCACGCGCCCGTTGCCGTCGCGCACCACGATATGAAGGAGCTTCCCTTCGGAGTGAAGGTCCGTCTGCATCGCCGCGACGGCCGCCGCCCACGGACCTTGCTCCATCGTCTCTAGGGTGAGACCGTCCGCGCGCGCAGCGAACGCAAACGCGAAGATCGCCGAAGCGATCGACCCACTCATCACCACGCGAGCTTGCATGAAGAGCGGTTTTGCAACGCACGTGCCGCGCACGACGATCGAAAGCGCAGCTAATTCAAAGGGAGTTCATTCATCTTCGACGGGGTGCGCGTGCGCCCGTGGACCTCGGCTCGCGACGAGATGCCTTGCGATCCATTGCCTCGCTCTCCGTTGCGTCGAGCGTGGTGAGGAGTCGCTCGACGCGCAGCATCGCGTCGAGATCTGATGCGCGATGCGCGTAGTCCATCGCCGCGAACAGGTGTGTCTGCTCGTCGCGTAGGCGAGCTGGCTCGCACTCGAGCAGCGTCGCGTAGTGCTCGAACTCGCGCGCTGGATCTGAGCGTGTGACCTTCTTGCTCACTGCGTGACGAACCACCGCGTGCAGCGCGTATCTGCCCGCGAGCGGAGTCTGCACGAGATGCCAGCGCACGAGCTTGCCGATCGCCGCGGCTCCGTTCGAGACCCGCGCAAGAGCAGAGAGAGAGTCGCCGTCCACGCTGTCTCCTCCGGTGTGAGCGAGCACCGCCATCGCGCGCTTGCTCGAAGCGTCGAGGCGTCGCCACGCCCAATCCACCAAGAGCGCCACTTCGGGCAAATCGTCCTCGTGCTCGATCACTCGCACCCGAGAGACGCCGACGGCGAGCAAGAATGTCCGGAGCGACTGCACGGAAGCGCCGCGCGTGCGCACGATCGCGTCCGCGATGTCGAGCGCGAGCGGGCTGTGACGGAGCATACGCGTCAGCCCCGCCACACGCGTGAAGGCGGGACGTCCAGTCGTGACGAGCGGGGCCGTGACAGGAAAGAGCAGCACGCCTGCGAGCAAACATCTCCGCGCCGTGATGACGATCGTCGCCTTGGTCTGCGCGAGCGCATCGAGCAGCCGCGCCACCGCGTGATCGTCTTCGTGGTTGTCGAGCACGATGAGCCGCTCTTGTTTAGAGAGGAGCGCGACGAGCTCCGGCACCGCTCGACCGCGCTCACGCGACACGCCAAACGTGAGCGCCAGCATCTCTACGAGCGTTCGAAAATCCCACGCGCCCACGCGAAACCAGTGGATGCGACCGCCAAAGTCCCTCGCGAGCGCATGACCGAGCGCGCACGCGAGAGACTCCCCCAGCGAGCAAGAATGCCCCGAGCGACCGCACGGACGCAGCACGCGTGCGCACGATCGCGTCCGCGGTGTCGAGCGCGAGCGGGCTGTGACGGAGCATACGCGTCAGCCCCGCAACGCGCGCGAACGCGGGACGTCCCGTCATGACGAGCGGGGCCGTGACAGGGAAGACCAGCACGCCAGCGAGCAAACATCTCCGCGCCGTGATGACGATCGTCGCCTTGGTCTGCGCGAGCACATCGAGCAGCCGCGCCACCGCGTGATCGTCTTCGTGGTTGTCGAGCACGATGAGCCGCTCTTCTTTAGAGAGGAGCGCGACGAGCTCCGGCACCGCTCGACCTCGCTCACGCGACACGCCGAACGAGAGCGCCAGCATCTCTACGAG
>JANYHY010000501.1 GCA_025362165.1 Myxococcales bacterium
ACGTGGATGCCTTCGAAGCGCATGCCATCGGCGGCTAGCCCGGTGAGGACGCTCGCCCGGAACTCCGGATCCGTTGTGAACCAGCCGGTTCGCGCCAGCGTCTCCATCGCCTCGTCGGGTGGGGCGGGAATCGGCGCGTCGTGCCGAAGCTCGATCGCGTGGATGGACGGGGAACCGTTGAAGAGTGTTGGTTCGATCCCACCGTGGTCGACGAGCTGGAGCAAAGGCACGTTGGCGGCCATCGCAGCGTGCGGGATGGGGCTCTGCGACGGATCCTGAGGAGCGCCGCAGTAGGGGTCGAGGATGACCTTCAGCCGGACACCGGAGAAATGGAGCGGTGCATCGACAGCCGCTAGAGGATCTGCGCAACCACGAGCGAGCGCCCGGTGGAGGTCAGCCGATACAAACCTCGACGCGACCACGCAGAGCGCGATGACGGGCGCGATCGCACGAGTCGCGAGCGGCGAAGAGAACTGGGGTACGCGCAGGAGCGCCAGCCCGAGCACAGTCGCGAGGACGGCAAAGCGTGGGGCGAAGAACTGCCAGCCACGGAAGTGGAGCGGCGCGGTCGCCGACGCGACTACGAGCAAAAGCGCCAGCCACGCGAGGCCCTGCTCCGACGGCGTCGCCGTCCGACGTCGCGCCCGCGCGAGCGTTGTCGCGATGCCAACGATCACGAGCGCGATCACCACCCATGCACGCAGGCTCGGGCCCGGCACGAACCAGCGAGACACCTCACCCGCGCGCTCGGCGAACGACCCCTGCCCGAGTTCGTGTTCAACGCTCGCGTCGAGCTTCACCCCCAGGAACGTGAGAACCAGGAGACCCGCCGCAGGCACGCCTACGAGCGCCATTCGTCCCGCCTCTTGGAGACGCTGCCCCTTCGGCGCGCCGACGACTGCGAGCACGGCCACGGTGGTACCGGTCAACAGCGCCGTGAAGATGTGACACACACCCTGGGCGAGCAGCAAGAGCGCGAGGAGCGTGCGACGACCGGTCGTCGCGGGCGGTCGATGAAGGACGAACGCGAGCGTGTAGAGACCGAACGCGGAGCCGACGTAGAACGGGAAGAGGCCCATGTAGAGCGTCCACGGGAGCGCGATCAGGAAGCCGAGCAGCCCGAGTGGACGGCGACCGCGATCGAGTGCGAGCACGACGAACGCGAACCCCCATGCGAACGCGAGCGCGATGAACGAGAGCGTGATCCGCAACGCGAGGCGCCACGGCATGACGCTCTCGAGCGGTGCAAAGATGAGCGAAAAGCCCTTACCGGCAAACTGCGGGAGCACGCGATAGAAGTCGGGATAGATCGATCCTGGATCCGAGTAGTGGTTCTCGATGTGTGCGGAGAGAATATGGTGCGGTCCGTCCTGCATCGGGATGTAGGGGACGACCCACAGCGCGTAGACCAGCCCGGCGGATGCCACGAACATGCAGGCGAGCCATTCGGCGGTTTCGCGTTTCATCGGTTCGGCTTCTTGCGCACGTATACGACCGCGATTCCTACGATGTCGAACAGCACCAGAAGCGTCACGTAGCGAGCCTGACGCGATCCCGAACGGAGGCACCAGAACACCGTCCCCGCGCCGAGCAGCAAGGCGAGCGAGATCTCTGGCAACCTGAAATCAGGAGATTGGAAGAGATCGATCGCCGTCGTCGATTCCGCCGTCATGAAGCGCAGAAACTCGAGGAGCAATCTGTGCCCGTACGGATTGACGAAGCCTCCGAGCGCCATGAGCGCGGCAAACACGAGGAGGGGAGTCAAGGCGGGTCGTACGTCGAGGGGGCCCACTCTGAGAGCGAGCGCGAAGCCGACGGGCACGAACACGCCGAGAAGAAACGACGGATGGACGTTGACCCAGACCACACCGAGGAGGAGCGGAACCCAACGCGAGACATGCTTTCCGTCGCGGAGACGAAACATGCAGAGCAGAACAATCGCGAAGCCCAGATAGCTCAGTGTCTGCGAACGGGCCTGGAGATCGCCGCGCTCGACGTAGATCGCAAAGACCACGAGCGGCCATGTGACGAGCCGGGCACGCAGCCCCTTCGAGTGCGGCAGCCAATAGACCGTGAGCGCAGTTCCGAGTACTGCCGTGCACATTGCGAGTAGCGCGCGTATGCCGAGATGGTCGGTGACCCAAGCGAACAGCGGCTCGCTGATCGGCATGTTGACGAACCACGGCCCGCGGACCCCGGAATAGGAAAAGAGCTCGTCAGGCGGAAACGCGCGATGCGCAAGAACGTAGCGACCCGTCGCGATGTACCAGAAGCCGTCCCCAAGGACATCCATCTGGCTCCAGCCGTAGGCAAGGAGGGAGACGATCGCGAGAGCTTGCCACGCGATCATCGGTCGCCGAAGAAGGCCACTCACCGTGTTTCGGATCTCTGAGCGTCCCAGAGCGCACGCTGGGCTTCGGCTCGCGCGCGAGCGGCATCGGAGCTCGGGCCCTCGATGATCTTGGCGAGGA
>JANYHY010000525.1 GCA_025362165.1 Myxococcales bacterium
CAGCCAATCGCTCGGAAGCGAACGCGATACGCAAGAGCGTGGGGATCTCGATCCAAGTCACGAGCCCGCCAAGCGAGACCAGCGAGCCGATGGGTGCGTCAGGGTTGTGAGCGAGGTAAGCGAACGCGAGCGCGGTCCCCAAGCTACAGCCGATCAAGTCCACGTTTTTGCCGGTTTCAGCGCGCACGTGCTCGATCACGTGGGGCAGATCGCGCACGGCAAGATCCGCGAGGCCGTGATCCGGCCGAACGCGACGGGGGTCGGACCAGCGCGAGCGCCCCTGGCCGCGCAGGTCGGCGCTGAACACGTCGAGGCCCGCGTTCGCGAGGCTCTCTTCGAGCGAAAACCCCGTTGGGTGGAACCCGAAGATGAACGAGTTCATCCCATAGCCAGGCACGATCAGGACCGGCCGTCCGATCGTCTCACCCTCGCGCCGCACGCGCTTGACCGCGAGCTCGGCGCCGTCACCGTTGCTCACGAAATCCCGGGTCGTTCGCATCAGCGGAGCACGGCGAACTTGAGATAGGCGCCCTCTGGCCAGGCCGGTAGCGTCGGGTGATCGTCGGGGTGCCCAACCATCGCGGAGAGACTGAGATCATCGCGACCGAGCGAGGCGTCATCGAGTGTTTGTAGGAAGCGCGCCGCGCCTATGTGACTCGAACATGAAGACGCGCAGAACCCACCACCCTCGGCGAGCACGTCCACGCATGCGCGGTGCAGTTTTCGATAGGCCGCGAGCGCGCGAGGGACGGCTTTCTCGCTGGGTGCGAAGCTCGGAGGGTCGCTCACGATCAGATCCCACCGCTCGTTTCGGCGCTTGGCCGAGTCGAGGAACACATACGCATCGGAGGTGACGAACGCGTGCTTTGCAGGGTCTACACCAGCGACTCGGAAGCTCGCTTGCGCGGTGGCGTGAGCGTTCGCGGCGACGTCCACGCTGGTCACGCGCGTCGCGCCACCGAGCGCCGCGTGGAGCGAGAACCCGCCGGCATACGAGAATAAATTGAGGACGCTCTTGCCGCGCGCCAACGCGCCCACGCGCTGCCTGTTGTCGCGTTGATCCAAGAAAGCGCCCGTCTTTTGCCCGCGGAGCACGTCCACGATGAAGCTGACGCCGTGCTCTCGTACGACACAATCGGAGGTGACCTCTTCGCCCTCGAGGAGCGTGGTCTTCTCCGTGTCGGCCTTCTCGGTCTTGCGAAGCAGCAAGGACCTCACGCCTCGCGACCGCGCCGCAGGCCACAGAGCCGCGACGATCATGTCCAGACGCGACATGATTGCGTCGCCGTCCAGTCGGAGCACGGCGACACTCGCGTATCGGTCCACTACAACACCCGGCATGCGATCGCCCTCGCCGTGGATCCAGCGATAGGCCGTCGTGCGGTCGTCGAAGAGAGCGTCCCGTTTCGCGAGCGCTCTCTTCACGCGCGTCTCGAAGAGCGGCCCTGAGATCGGAGCGCTCCGCGTCCAGACACGCAACGCGAGCGCAGAGCTCGCATCGTAAAGACCGCGTGCGATCACCTCACTGCCATCCAGGATCGCGACTTCATCGCCGGTTTTCGGTGAGCCGACGAGCTTGCCGAGCTGCTCGCGATAGACCCAAGGGTGGCCTCTTCGAACAGCATCGAGGGCGCCCCGCGAGATCGTCACCGAATGCGCAGTAGCCACGCAAACATCCTACATGGTGCGCGGTTCGTGAGACTGAAAGTTTCCCGTCGGCGCGTGTGCCAGTGTGCCGTCAAGTCGCACAGGAAAGATCGAACTGTCCGTTCGAACATTGACGACCCCATGTTTTGTAGGGACAATCGTGCATTCTACAGACTTGCACGCGACTTGCTTTCTAACCATCCGACGAGTGCACCGAGACGGAAGTCGAAGTCCTCGGTCATTCACGGATATTCGCAGTGGTCGAGTGACCGATTTTTCAAGTCGCACCTACCATTGAGTTGAACGTTCTCTCTGAGGGATCATGAGCAAGCAAAAGCGCAAGTCGAAGAAGGCAGATGGCTCCACCAGCGAGTCGACCGCAGCACCGCCGGTCGTTGGAGATGGCGTCGCCAAGACGAGCGACGTGGAAGCCGCGACCGCGTCCGCTGTCGATGGCCCGAAGTCGAAGCGTGCGCGCAAGAAGAAGTCCGAGCGGCTGGCTGGTGCAGGGAGCGACACCGCCGTTCGCGAAGGCAAGTCGAACAGTGATCTGAAGGTTGCTCCTGCAGTGCTCGACAAGAAGCTCGACGCGCTCGAGCAGAAGCTCGAAGAGAAGATCGACGCGCACCAAGCCGCGCGCAAGGGCATGGCCACGGACCCGGATGACTCGAGCATCCCGCCGGTGGTGGAGCACGAGCACGAGGAGCAGTTCTTCGCCGACGCGGAGAAGAAGCCACCCGTCACCTCTGGGATGAGCGGCGGGTTCGACATGATCGATCCGAAGCACGCCCAAAAAATGACCGCGGCCGCTCACGCGAGGCGCGCGCACCTGACCAGGTACGTGATGGGCGCAGTCGCGGTTGGCCTCGTGATCTGCGCTGTCGCGTTCATCCGCATGAAGCTCGCGCCGCCCGATCGGGACAACGCGCACGCCACAGCGAGCCAGTCCACGACTCAAGTCGTCATCCCGGTGAAGACTCCCGACGCCGTGAAACAGCCCGATCCGGCGGTCATTCAAATCGTGGAGGGCGCGCCCATCACAGGCGACATCCAAGACACGACCGGCGCAGACGCAAAGGCGATCGAGAGCGATGGCAAGGACGGAGCAAGCTCCAGCCCCATCGGCGTGACGGCGGACAACACGGTCAAGCCGAAGAACGCGTGGCAGGAGAAGGCGACGGCCAAGGCGGCGCTCGAGTCGGGCAACAACGGCACCGCGATCGCGGCGGGTGAGCGCTCAGTCGCGCTCGACGCATCAGACGGCGAGACTTGGCTCGTGCTCGGCGCTGCCTACCAAGCGTCGGGCAATGTCACGCAGGCGAAGCGCTGCTTCAACGCGTGTATCTCGCAGGGCAAAAAGGGTCCTATCGACGAGTGCAAGTCGATGCTCGCGTCCATGTGAGCGTGCCGTACGACGCCAGAGCGAGTCGTTTTAGAGTCTTTTAGTGTCGTAACGAGCGACGTGCAGGCATGGTATCGGCCTTGGAGGTCTTGGCCATGTCGCGCTCTCGTTCGCTGGTCTTTGGGTTTCTTGGTGCGACGGTCGTCGCGATCGTCGTCGCGTGCTCGTCAGACAGCACGGACACGACTGTCATCGCGCAGCCGGATGCGTCCACGAAGGACTCGGGCGGCGCAAAGGACTCCTCGAATCAAGACTCGTCGGCAGACCCCGATGCATCCGACTCGAGCACCAGCAACGCTGATGCGGCCGACGCCGCGCCTTCTTCGGTCGTGTACGCGCACAGCCCCGACACGCTGTTCACCTACGACGTCATCACGCAGGTGCTGGCTCCGGTCGCGAAATTCGGAGGGTTGACGAATCAAGCGATCGATCTCGCCGTGGACGAGAACGGCAACGGTTACCTCACGACGTTCGACGGCTTCTACTCGGTGGACCTCAAGACCGCCGCGTGCACGCTCATCTTGAAAGGCAACACGTACCCGAACAGCCTGTCGTTCGTCCCGAAAGGCACGCTGGATCCGTCCGTCGAGGCGCTCGTCGGATACAGCGGCGCGACTTACCTGCGCATCGACACGAGCTCCGGCAAGATCACGAACGTGGGCGCCCTGTCGAACGGATACATGTCGAGCGGGGATATCGTGTCGGTGAAGGGCGGCGGCACTTTCCTCACCGTCACAGGGAACGGCTGCGCCGACTGCCTCTTGCAAGTCGATCCCGTCACCGGAAACGTCATCCAGAACTACGGCGACGTGAAGCACAAATCCGTCTACGGGATCGCGTACTGGGGTGGTGTCGTCTATGGGTTCGATGGCGTTGGCAACGTGTTCTCGGTGATGGGTAGCCCCAACGCAATCACCGTCACCGATCTCAAGCAGGACTCGGGCGCGATTTGGTACGGCGCAGGTTCGACGACGAACGCACCCGTCCACGCGGCGGACGGCGGCGGCATCTCGTTCAAGTGATCTCGCGCGGAGCGGTCTTCGGCGTCCGTTGACACCCAACAAGGTGACAGGTAGATGACGCGCGTCCGAGTGGGCCACGAACGGAGCGAGAAGTGTTCAAGAAGGTTTGCATCTTCTCCGGCAATGCGAATCCGCAGCTCGCGTCGCAGATAGCCTCGTTCTTGGAGACGCCGCTCTCCCGCTGTCGCACGACGCGCTTCAGCGATGGTGAGAGCTTCGTCGAGATCAACGAGAACGTGCGCGGCGTGGACGCCTTCGTCATCCAGTCCACCTCGAGCCCTGTCAACGACAACGTGATGGAGCTCTTGATCATGTGCGACGCGCTTCGTCGCGCGTCTGCCGGGTCGATCACCGCCGTGATGCCGTACTACGGCTACGGTCGCCAAGATCGCAAGGTCGCGCCTCGTACGCCCATCACGAGCAAGCTCGTCGCCGATCTCATCGTCGCCTCCGGTGTCACGCGCGTCGTGTCCGTGGACCTTCACGCAGGCCAAATCCAGGGGTTTTTCAACATCCCGTTCGATCACCTCTACGCGATGCCGGTGATGCTCGAGGACTATCTGAGGAAGAACTTCGACTCCCAAGCTGTGTTCGTCTCACCAGACGCAGGCGGAGTGGAGCGCGCGCGCGCCTACAGCAAACGCCTCAACGCCTCGCTCGCGATCGTCGACAAGCGGCGTGAGCGCGCGAACGTGAGCGAAGTCATGCACCTCATCGGCGACGTAAAGGGCAAGCAGTGCATCATCGTGGACGACATGATCGACACCGCGGGCACGCTCGTCGGTGCGGCCAAGGCGCTCGTCGACAAGGGCGCCACGAAGGTGGTCGCCAGCGCCACGCACGGGATCTTCTCCGGTCCCGCGATCCAACGCATCATGGACTCGCCGATCGCGGAGGTCGTGGTGACGGACACGGTGCCGCTCAATGAAGCGGCGAAGGCGTGCCCCAAGATCAAGCAGGTGAGCATCGCGCGCCTCTTGGGCGAAGCGATCAAGCGCATCCACTCGAGCGACTCGGTGAGCTCGCTGTTCGCGTGACCGGTCGCCTGACCGCTCGCGTGACCGGTCGCCTGACCGGTCGCCTGACCGCCCGCCCGACCTCCCGCGAAGTTTTGCTCGCACGCTTTTGGGTTGTCTGCTATCTCCACGCGCCCGCGTAACGCCGGTCCTATGACGGGCCGAACCTCAGACCGAAGAGAAGCTCATGTCCACGATGACCCACCTCGAAGTCAGCACCCGAACCGCAAGCGGCAAAGGCGAAGTCCGCCGCGTCCGCAAGACCGGCAAGGTCCCCGCGGTCGCGTACGGCAAAGGCCAACCCGGCACGCCGATCACGGTCGAGCCGAAGGACGTCATCGCGATCCTCAAGAGCGAGCGCGGCCAGAACTCCGTCATCTCGATGAAGGTGTCCGGCAAGGATCACACGGTCATGATCAAGGACTACTCGTACCATCCGGTCACCCGTAGCCTCGAGCACGTGGACTTCGCGTTCGTCTCGCTCGACAAAGAGGTCGACGTCGAGGTGCCGCTCATCGTCACGGGCAAGCCCATCGGCGTCACCACGGGCGGCATCCTCCGTCAGGTCTATCGCAAGCTGCCCGTGCGCTGCTTGCCGAACGCGATCCCGGTCAAGCTCGAGATCGATGTCGCGCACCTGGCCATGAGCGAAGCGGTCTCCACGCAAGAGCTCAAGCTGCCCGCGGGCGTGATGGTGCTGTTGCCCGCCGAGCAGACGCTCGCTGCGGTCGTCGCTCCCGAGAAGGAGAAGGTCGAAGAGGTCGCTCCTGGCGCAGTGCCCGTCGCTGGCGCGGCTCCTGCGGCTGGCGCAGCTCCTGCTGCTGGTGCAGCTCCTGCTGCTGGCGCGAAAGACGCGAAGGGCGCAGCCGCGGCTCCCGCGAAAGACGCCAAGAAGAAGTAGAGCGAGCAAACGAGCCGAGGGAACCATGTTCCTCGTCGTCGGGCTCGGAAATCCGGGCAAGAAATACGGCAAGAACCGGCACAATGTCGGCTTCATGGTCGCAGACGCGCTTCGCGAGCGTCACGGCCTTCCAGACTACAAGGAGAAGTTCTCCGGCGTTTGGTCTCGCGGACCTGCGCACGGACAGGATCTCGTCTTGTTGAAGCCGCAGACGTACATGAACGTCTCGGGTGACAGCGTCCAGCCTGCATCTGCGTTCTTCAAGGTCGGTGTCTCGGACATCGTGGTCGTGCACGACGAGCTCGACATCCCGTTCAACGAGGTCCGCCTCAAGCAGGGTGGAGGACACGCCGGTCACAACGGCTTGCGCAGCATGATCGAGCGCCTCTCCTCGCCGGATTTCGTTCGCGTTCGCGTCGGCATCGGTCGCCCGCCGCCGGACTTCAAGGGAGACGTCGCGGACTTCGTTCTCCAAGACTTCGACGCGGTGGAGCGCGCCCAATTGCCCGACGTCGTGACGCGCGCCTGCGACGCGATCGACCGTATTTTCAAGGACGGCGTGAAGGCGGCGATGAACGTGATCAACACGAAGCCCAAGTAGATCTCCATCGGGGCGTGCCAACGCCTGTCGTTGATGTTCGTCAATTGATCGTTGGCAACGACGGCCATTGTGCTAGTTAGCCGCTCCCCTTGCTCATGGCTGCGCGCCATGGGCCACCCTCGTGACAGTTCGTCATGCGGAGACCGAAAGGAACGGAATGACTACTCAGACTCTGAGAACCAAAGAATACGAGACGATCTACATCCTTCGCTCGGACGTCGACGCAGACACCGCCGAGAAGGTGCAAGGTCGCGTCGCTGAGGTCGTC
>JANYHY010000534.1 GCA_025362165.1 Myxococcales bacterium
CGGCCGACGCCACGGCTGGCCGGGATCACGTGGTGGAGCATCTCGTGGTAGACGACGTACGCGACGAAGTAGCGCGGCACCCACTTGCGATCGAGCGCCGGGTGGACGCGAATCATCCGCTCCACGCTGCTGTAGCTCCCGAGCTTGATGGTCGTCCGAGCCTTCGCCCGCTTTGCCCCGCGCTTGCCCCAGGTGATGACCGCGTTGATCGAGCCGCCGAAATAGCGGTCGTTCACTTCCTGGAAGATCGCGAAGAGGTCGTGGCGCTTGCCCTTCGTGTGGAGCGCGACGTTGCGCGACCGGCGCGCGAGGCGCTGTCCGTTCGCCTCGATGTACCGGCCGATGAGCGCGCTAGCCTCCCGCTCCCCGCGCGTGACGTACCGGACGAGCGCCTCCACGACGTTGGGCGGCGCATCGAGGAACATGTGGTGGATCCGCGCGCGCAAGATGCCGTCCTTGCAGCGGTGCGTGATGATCGAGTTGCGGTTGTCGGTGATCGACAGCGCGACCTGCCCGGGGAAGGCCGACATCAGCTTTCGCTCGAGGGACTGCCGTGCCCCCTCGTGGACGAAGAGCTGGGGCGAGGCCGTCGGGAACACCAGCGCGAGCTGTGCGCTCATGCGCTCCGGGATCCGGATGGCGGCGGCGAGCATCGAACGGGAGGCGAGCGGCTTGCCCCGCCCAACCCGGGCAGCGCTTCCTCGTGCGAAAAGCGGCATCATGTTCCGACCGCCCATCCGTAGCCTCCTTTGGGGGGCGTAGAGGATGGGGGAAAAAGAGTCAAGGAAACGGATTTGGCCAAGAAATATCACGTACTTAGGCAAGAGGGTGGGGGCCCCCATGCCAAGCTTTTGCATGCATATTGCAGCGATGCGAATGTAGGCACTGATTTCATTTGACTACCGCCTCGCTCGCCTCGTACGCGGCGCCCGCTTTTTCAGGCTTTTTCATATGTTTGCTGAAAGGCGCTCACTCCTCGCGCGCGTCGAACTCCCACGTGAGCTTCTTCGGCTCGAGGATGAACCGCAACTTGTGGGGCTCCGCCGCGCTCGCCGCGCTCGCCGACGACGCCAGACGAAGCCCGACCACCATCGCCTTGTCCATCGGGACGGGCATCGGCTCTTGAAGGACAAACCCGACGAGGGCCGAGAGGTCCGGCTCGTGGCCGACGACCATCACGCGCTTGTGCGCCTTCTCGTGGGCGGCGAAGGGCGCGGAGCGCGTGATCAACGCCTCGACCAAGGCGCGGCAATCACCGCCGGGGGCGAGCTCGCGGCTCGTCTCGACCGTTCCCCCGCGGTCGCCGAGCTTCGTCGCGACGGCGACGATCTCGGCTGTCTGCACGGCGCGCACGAGGGGGCTCGTCACGATGAGGAGCGGCGCCTCGTCCTCCTCGACGAGCTCCTTCGCGACGCTCCGCACGCGCTCACGGCCCGACGCGCTGAGCGCGCGATCGAAGTCCTGCCCGCTCTCGGCGTAGTCCTCCGCCGGGCCGTGCCGCATGACGTAGAGCTTCATCAGTTCGCGGGTTTTGTCGGGGCCGGGGCCGCTCGCTTCGGCTTCTCTTCGGCTGCGGGCGGGGTCGCGCCGTTCCCTCCCGAGGGGCCTCCGGTCGACCGCAGGATCCCCGACTTCGCGAGGATCGTCGCCTCGAGCTTCTCCATGATCTCGGGGTGCGACTCGATGTAGGCCTTGGCGTTCTCGCGCCCCTGGCCGATGCGCTCGCCGTCGTACGAGAACCACGAGCCGCTCTTCTCGACCAGGTTCATGTCCGACGCGAGATCGATGATGTCGCCCGAGCGCGAGATGCCCTGCCCGTAGAGGATGTCGAACTCGACCTCGCGGAACGGCGGCGCCATCTTGTTCTTCACGACCTTCACGCGCGTCCGGTTGCCGATGACCGCCGGGTCCTTCTTGTCGCCCGAGGCGGCCGCCTCTTTGATGGCGCCGATGCGCCGGATGTCGAGGCGCACCGATGCGTAGAACTTGAGCGCGTTGCCGCCGGTCGTCGTCTCCGGCGAGCCGAACATGACGCCGATCTTCATGCGGATCTGGTTGATGAAGACGAGCAGGCAGTTCGAACGGGCAACCGTGCCCGTGAGCTTGCGGAGCGCCTGGCTCATGAGGCGCGCCTGGAGACCGACGTGGCTATCGCCCATGTCGCCCTCGATTTCAGCCTTGGGGACGAGCGCGGCGACCGAGTCCACGACGATGAGATCGACTGCGCCGCTGCGGACGAGCATGTCCGCGATCTCGAGCGCTTGCTCGCCATAGTCCGGCTGTGAGACGAGCAGCTCGTCCGTGTTGACGCCGAGCTTGCGGGCGTACGCGGGATCGAGCGCGTGCTCTGCGTCGATGAACGCCGCGACTCCGCCGGCCTTTTGAGCGCTGGCGATCGCGTGGAGCGTGAGCGTGGTCTTGCCACTCGACTCGGGTCCGTAGATCTCGATGATGCGACCCTTGGGGTACCCGCCGATGCCAAGCGCGAGGTCCAGGCCGATGCTGCCCGTGGGGATGACGCCGACGTCCGCGTTCAGTACTCCGTCACGCAGCCGCATGATGGCGCCTTTGCCGTACTCCTTCTCGATGGAAGCAACGGCGAGATCGATGGCTTTTTGGCGGTTTTTCGGGTCTTCCATGGTCGTCTCCTGAGCAGGCGCGGGTACGTGGCTGTGTTGCGAGCGAGAGAGCACTATACTGTCTGCTTGTTCAGTATGTCAACCTCTCTGACGCCGCTTCGTGAGCATGCTGACAATCACGTGTTGTCCTAGGGTGAAGCCGTGCGAATCGGTTGGCTCCTCTTCGGTGTGTTGTGCGCCTGCCATGACGACGAGCCACGGCCGACCCCTTCGACCTCGCCGTCGTCGACGTTGATCGCGTTGGGTTTGGACGCTGCGGGGGTTGGTGAGTTGGTCGATCCGCCGCGACCCGCAGGAGACTTCAAGGCTGACGTCGCGGCGTTCACGACCGTCGAGGACTGCATGCGCGATCGCAGCAAGGTCGATCCCGTGCTTGGCGATGCGCTCGAGAACATCGGCTACGACACGTTCGTCCGCGACGCGTGCCGAGTGCTCGAGGCGAGCAAGACGAGAGACTCGCGCAAGTGCTCGCTCATCGACGCGAGCACGCTCAAGGCGAGGTGCAGCGCGGTAGTCGCGATCGTGATGCAGAAGCCAGACGCTTGCCCGAGAGTTTCGGCGGGCACGACGCGCGGGCGTGATCCGCTGTGTCTCGCGCAGGCGTCCCGGAGCCCTATTTTGTGCGCTTCCGTGGAGCATCACGATCGACCGACGTGCGACGCGACGCTCGGCAAGGATGAGAAAGCCTGCGACTCGCTCTTGATCGACGAGGACCGTGTGGCCTGCGTACGGGACGCGGTCCGATGGCGCTCGACGCTGGCAGAAGGCGCTCCGCTCGTGGTCGCGCTCGCTCCCGTCAAGGCCACGCTCGAGGTGCATGGCGCCGAGGGGCATCCTGATCCCAAGCAGACCTCGTTCGATTGGACGGCGGAGCTCGCGCGCGGGGTCGTCGTGGTGAAGGAGACGCCTCGGTGGCGGGCGATGTTCGGTGACATCGACGAGCTCTCGCTCACGCCCAAAGCGACGAGCCCGCTGTCGTTGGCGAAGCTCGGCTTTCAGCTCCGATTCGGCGCCGAAGCGACGGCGAAGGTGGACCTCGAGGGTGCGTCTCTGAGCGTGCCTGGAGCTTCGTCCATGACCTGCGCGTCTTCCAAGTGCGAGCTTGTGACCAAGGTCCGCAAGGTGGACGCGACACGTGGCGGCGCAATTTCGCTGGAGATCGACGGTACGTTCGGCGGTGGCGCGCAGGCCTTCAAGGTTCACGCGGACGTGACGACGTTCGTCCGCGACGTGATGGACACGGCTGCGCCCGACTGACGTATGATCGAGTCGTGCGACGTTGGTCCTTCGCGTTGATCGTCGCGACGAGCAGTCTCTGCGCGTGCGCGAGCATTCTGGGCGTGGACGACGGGCTCCCGCTCGCGGAGGGCGGAGCACCCGACACGTCGCTCGCGGACTCGGAGACGCCCAAGGACACCTCTGTTCTCGACACGAACGTACCCGACACGAGCCCGTTCAGCCCGCTCTCGTGCGGCAAGCTCACGTGCAACGCCGTCACAGAAGGCTGCTGTCGCACCGGCATGGGCACGGATGCCGCGGCGATGACCTATCAATGCACCAAGAGCGCTGCCGCTTGTGATCCCAACACGAGCCTGTTCATCTCGTGTGAGCGCGGCTCGAACTGCGTGGCGCAAGACGCAGGCAGCGTCTGCTGCGCGTTCAACTCGCCGGCCACCAGCGTGGGATGCAGTGCTTCGTGCGACAACGCGGGCAACACGGTCGTATGCGACGTAGCTGATGACGGCGGCAACTGCCCTGTGCACGAGGCTGGCGCGCTCAACTGCCTGCCGAGCAGTCAGACGCTCGTGGGCTTCACGATCTGCAAATAGCTTAGTGGCGCGAGTCTAAACGCCAATGAACAGGCGGTGCGCGAAGTTGCGTTCGAGCTTGGCGCGCAGGACTTTGTCTGCGGCGAGCTCGATGTCGTACTCGATGCGCTTGAACTCGAAGCGCTTCTTGTCGCTGTCGTAGATCGTGTAGCTCGCGCGGTTGTCGAAGTCGCGCGGCTGACCGACGGACCCGACGCTCACGATGTACTTCTTGTCCGGCTCGAGCTCGAAATCGTTGGACGGCAGCTCCTCCACGCTCGACTTGGTGAGCGCGAACACCTTGCAAAGGTGCGAGTGGCCGATGAGCGTGAGGTGGCCGAGTTTGTCGTGGATGGCGAGGCACTCGCGTGCTTGCTCGGGGGCGAAGATGTACTCGAACTCCTCCAGGCGAACGGGCGAGCCGTGACACAGCAGCACGTTGATCTCTTCGAGCATCTCTTGATACGGCAACGATTTCAGCCAGGACATGTTCTCTGCGGAGATCATGCTGGCGTGAGCGTCGAGCGCGTGACGCGCGGCCTCGTAGTAGTACGAGTAATCCATGCGGCCGCTGACGGCGGCGTCGTGGTTGCCGAGGATCGTCTTTTTGCTGACCTCTCGCACGATGTCAGCGCACTCGTTGGGCGAACCGCCGTAGCCGACGGTGTCTCCGAGGCAGTAGAAGACGTCGATGCTCTCGTCGCGATACGCCTCGAGCACAGCCGACAGCGCTTCGTAGTTCGCGTGAACGTCGCTGAAGATGCCGAGGCGCATAGGGAATCGTGAGGCTATGCGCTTTGTCGGGGGAACGCCAGAGGGCCAACGGCGTGTCGGTAGAGCTGGACTCACGGACATTCGCGAGAGGGCGTGCGCGCACCTCACCTAGTGCGGGGGGATCGGCGACCGCTCGAGTCAGCGGTGGTAGGACAGTGTGTATGAGTGACAAGAACGGCGCCGGTTTGAACGGCTCTGGACCGAAGCTCCCGCAGGCCGACGACGAGAACGAGCTCGGAGAAGCGCGGGAAGAGGTCGACGAAGAAGAGGTCGCAGCAGCGCCGCGCGAAGTGGCCGAGCTCGCGGCGTCTTGCGTGCGCTTCGTCGGGGCGAAATACAAGGTCGCGTTGGACTTCACCCCAGACACATTGTCGCTCGTCGATCAGTACCTCCGCGACGCGCGCGCGGAGTCGGTCGCGCGACCCGAGACGGTGGAGCTCGTCACGGCGGCGGCGGGCGCGTACCTCGGCGAAGTGATCCGCCTGCGCTTCGGAGGCTATTGGCAGACGACGGGCGATCACTCCGCTTGGCGGGTGTTGCTCAGTCGCGTGTACCTCGCGTTCAACCCGATTGGCATGGCGCGCGAGGCGCTGCTGTTGGTGGATCAAGACGGCTGGCACGCGCACTTCGAGACGGATCCGGGCGAGCGCGAGATCGTGGACGCGAGGTTGCGCGGTTTACCTGAAGTGGAAGAGGACGAGTACTTCGCGCCGACCACTCGCTACGACGTCGTGAACCTGACGTACGAGGCGTTGCGATCGCACATGCAAGAGAACGGGACGAGCGACGTGCGCTTCACGCCAGAGGACTATCGCTGAGAGCGACTCACTTGGCCGCGGGAGGGCCGCTGTCCACGGCGCCGAGCTCGTTCGCGCCTGGCGCGGTCACGGTGACGGGTGGCTCCGCGGCGTCTCCCAAGAACGTGCGCCACTCGAGCTGATAGCGGCCACGCAGCAGACCCACGAGGTCCACGCGACCGCGCGGCAGCACCCACGCGGCGGGGACGCCATCGACCCACGCGACGCGAAGCTGATCGGTCGCGTTGCCGAGCGTGAGCGTCGCGTGTGAGTCGCCCGGCGGCAGCGGCGTTGGCCCGACCTCGACCGCAGTCGTGTGCAGACCCGTGATCTCGCTCTGCGTGAGGAACGTCCCCGACGGTTGATTTGGCAACGGATCGCTGGAGAACGCTGCGCTCGTGGGCGGCACGGTGAGCGAAGCGAGCGCGAGATCCGCGCGCTTGGAGAGAGAGACCGCGTCGTACACGAGCCCGCCGCGTGTGGTCCAGCGGAGCTCTGCGTGAAGCGGAAGCTCGTCGGTCGCGATGAGCGGTGTGGACGGCGGCGCGCTCATCAGATCCAGCAGCGCGCGTCCCAGCATTTGACCGGCCTCTCCAAGCCCGTCTACTCGCGCGATCTCGAATGTCGCCTTCGCGCTTCTGCTCGAGACGTCCACGCGGCGCGTCTTCATGCCGAGCCTGCGACCGCTCTCTCCGTTCATCGTGATCTCCGCTGCGGCGACTGGCGCGACATCGAGCCGGCGCTCTCCAATCAACGCGCGCAGCGCTCCCGGAGCGAGCACTCGATACGTCGTCTCATCTGGAGAGACGAGGACATAGCCGTAGCGATCCGCGCGCGACCGAAGCTGCCAACCCTCCGTGAGCAACCACGCGCCGCTCGCGATCTGCACGCGGACGCGAGTAGGTGACATGTCCACCATCAGCCTCGGATCCAGCCTCTTTCGTGCGCTCTCGATGGTGACCGCGCCGATCTCGGGTGCCTTCGGAGGCGCTGGCGGATCGATCGGACGCAGCGCGATCTCCATCGTGTACACAGGCGCTTGCGCGTCCCTGATCTCGCGCGGCGGCGCGTCTGCGGAGAGCGCCTCGTCCCCACGCATGGGCACCGGCGGTGGGCCCGCGTCGAGCTGCCCGGTCGTGCTCGTCGTCGCCGTCTGCGGCTCGCTCGCGAGCGGCGCGGGCACTGCGTTCGCTTGCGGGCTTGTCTGAGCATCGGGCTCGACAGCCGGCGGATCGGTCTGCGAGCCGCGACACGCGACCAGGAGCAGCAGCAGCGAGACGAAGCGCACGGCCGTGGAGTCTAGCGCTGAAAGTCCACGATGACCTTCACGCTCGGCGCGAGCGCCGGTGCGCCGGGCAGGTGCTGCGTATCGACGAAGCAAGAGTCCGCGCTAGTGAAGTGCTCACCGAGCACGTTGCAGTTGCCTGGCTCGTTGTCGAAGATCGCGATGACGTCTCCCACCCGCGCCAAATCTGGCCCGATCAGGCGCTTGAAGGCCTCATCGGGCATCGCCGCGTCTGGCTTGAGCACGAGCTCAGTGCCAACGACGCCGATCGGAAAGCCGCTATCGCGCAGGCTCGCGAACGTCCCAGCGCCCATGAGCGGCAGATCGCGCCCCGTGAAGTAGACGAGCAGCGCACCAGCGGCGTAGCAGTCCTTCGCGAATTGGACCGCGCCCGCGAGCGGTTGATCATGCTTCAAGTACTGGTCGACGAAGAAGCGCTCTCGCCAGAACACCTCCGCCTCGGCCACGAGATCGGTGCGGGTCACGCCGACGTTGGCGAGCGACTCCGTCAAGAGGTAAGCGAGCTGCTCACTCGTCGCACGCGCGAGGCTGGTCGCGGCCTCTGGCTCACGCTCGCGCCATCGCGAGGCGAGCTCGTGGAGGATGGCGAGCGAGCGCGGTCGGTTGTCGAAGAGCGTGCCATCGAGGTCGAAGACGATCACCGGTGGCGGCGCGCCCGGCTTCTTGTGCGAGCTTGCGACGACAGCGTCGAGCAGTTGCTTCTGCGCAGCGGGCGAGAGTCGTGAAAAAGCCATGGGAGGCGGGCCAGCTACACCTAAACCCAGTACGGTTGCAAAGGGAATCACGCGGACGTGGATGACGCGCCCTCAGTTGGGCGTCGCTTGTGCTAATCCCCGCGAAAGATGTCGCAGCAGCGAGACCACTATGCGGTGCTCGGCGTCGTGAGGACGTCCACCCCCGAAGAGATCAAGGCGGCGTTTCGCAAGCTCGCGCAGCAACACCACCCGGACAAGAACCCGGATGACCCCACCGCAGGCACGCGCTTCAAGGAGATCAACGCGGCCTATCAGGTCCTCTCGGATCCGCAGCGGCGCGGCATGTACGACCGCTTCGGCCACCGCGCGGAGGACGCGGGCTCTCCATTCAGCGCAGGCGGCCCATTCGCGGGCGGCGTCGTGGACATCAGCGACATCGCGATCGACGGCATCCTCGGTGACCTGCTCGGCGTCTTCGGCGTGGGCCGCGGCGACAAGGGAGACCTCAAAAGAGATCTCGAGATCAGCTTCGAAGAGGCAGCGTTCGGCTGCGAGAAACAACTCTCCTACGATCGCGTGGTCACCTGCACGGACTGCCACGGCAGCGCGAGCGCGCCAGGCTCGACACCCGAGCGATGCGGCGCGTGCGCTGGCCGTGGACGCGTGCGCATCCAGCAGGGGATCTTGCCCATCGCGGTCGAGCGCACTTGCGCTCAATGCCGCGGCACGGGCAAAATCGTGCGCGATCCGTGCAAGGGCTGCAAGGGCAGCGGGCTCATCGCCAACCGCAACACGCTCTCCATCACCATCCCCGCCGGCGTCGAGAACGGCGCGACTCGCATCGTTCAAGGCGCAGGAAATCGTCCTCGCGCGGATCGGGCTGCGGGCGATCTCGAGCTCACCATTCAAGTGAAGGCACACGCGTTCTTTCGTCGCTTCGGAGACGACGTCGCGTGCCAAGTGCCCATCACGTTCACGCAAGCCGCGTTGGGTGGTGAGGTGGAAGTGCCCACGCTCGAAGGCAAGGCGCGCTTGAAGGTGCCCGCGGGCACCCAGCCTGGCGCCGTGCTCAAGCTTCGCGGCAAGGGCATCCCTCGGCGAACGGGCGTCGGGCGCGGCGATCAGATGACGGAGGTCACGATCGAGGTCCCCACGAAGCTGACCGCTCGCCAGCGTGAGATCATCGCCGAGCTCGCGCGAGAGCTGGACGAGACGGTGCAACCTCAGCAAAAGAGCTTCATGGAGAAGCTCCGAGAGCTCTTCGGCTGACGTGAGGGTGGCCTCATGTTTGCATTTCACGCAGCAACTGTGAACCTGAGGCACGGCTCACATTAGCGCACTGCGAACGTTCCTTCTCTCTCGGGGCGCGTAACCGCCGCGTTGCGCGGCAGTGTGATCGCTGCCACCGATCGATTGCGAACATGTTTCTCCGCGCACTTGGAGGCGTCACGCTCGACAGCGATGCTCGTGAGCGTCCTCGGCCCGACCCTTGCGTAGCAAACACGCATGCAAGCCCGCCGAAGCGCCCACCCCATGCCTACCGACCTCGCGATCGTGTACTGCCCCATCGGCGGTGGTCACAAAGCGGCCGCGCTCGCGCTCGCCGAGACTGCGCAGGCCAGAGGCATGACCGCAGAGGTGCTCAACCTCTTCGAGCTCGCGCCTCTCGTGGGCAACGCTTATGTGGATTGGCACCTCGCCATCACCGCCACCAACCCAGAGGCGTACGGGCGCGTCTACCAAGCGGCGAACCACCGCGGCGGCGCGCTCGAGCCTCTCCGCCTCAAGTTCGAGCAGCTTGCGTTCGGCGCTCTCTTGGGCCGCATCCGCGCCTCGAAGCCGCGCGCGGTGATCGCGACACACCACCTGCCGCTCGTCGTGCTGGGTCGCGCGCGCCGGAAGGGTAACCTCGACGCGCCGGTGACAGGCGTCATCACTGACTACACGAGCCACGCGGTGTGGGCTGAGCGAGGCGTCGATTCGTTCTGCGTGCCTTCACTGTTCGGGCACGCGGACATCGTGCGGCACCGAGGCGATTCAAAGAACGTGTACATGACGGGCATCCCCGTCCGAGAAGCCTTCGAGCGCATCGAGCCGGTATCGATGCCGCGAGCGGGTGAGCCTCTGCGCGTGCTCTGCACGAGCGGTGGCTTCGGCGTGGGTCCGATGCGGCGCATCGTGCGAAGTTTCGCAGGCGTCCGTGACGTCGCGCTCACGATAGTCTGCGGCGCCGCCGAGGCGCTCGTGGCCGACGTCGAGCGCGACGTGCGAGAGGCGGGCGTGAACGCGCGAGTGATCGGCTTCGAGCGCGACATGCCCACGCGCGTCGCTGAGGCGCACATCGTCGTCGGCAAAGCGGGCGGCCTCACAGTGAGCGAGACGTTGACCGCCGGTCGTCCGATGATCGTCGTCGGCGCAGTGCCTGGCAACGAGAAGCACAACGAGGCATTCGTGGTCGGAGGCGGCGCAGGTGTCGCATCGGAGCCCGAAGCCGTCGGCGCTCTCGCGGACATGCTCCGCGCGCAACGACGTGTCGTCGCGATGGGCGAGCGTGGTCGGTTGCTGGTCGTCTCGCACGCAGCGGATCGCGTCCTCGGCGTCGCGATGGCGAACGCCGCGCGCGCATCTCACGCAGCCTGATAGTCACCATCACCGACGACCTCGCGCAATACGAAAACCAGCCGTGAGCTACTGACAGGCGTTGGCGAAAACGTAACTCAAGTGTACGTTACGAATCCCGAGTTTGTGTCGGCGGCCTCACACGTCCACCATGCGCGGGCAGTCTGCCATGGCCGAGCTCGAACAAACCTCCGCGCGCGATCCACTCGCTCGAGCGTCTGCGACGCGAGACGGCACTCCTCTGCCAATCCCTCCCAAGAAGGCGATTCGATGCGCGGCGCGCGGCGTGAAGAAGTCCTTCGGCGAGACCCGAATCCTCAAGGGTGTGGACGTCGAGATCGAGGAGGGCTCGTTCGCGGTGCTGGTCGGCTCGAGCGGGTGCGGCAAGAGCACGCTGTTGCGGTTGGTCGCGGGTCTCGAGGAAGCTGACGAAGGCTCTATCTGGCTCGCGGGTAGAGATGTGACGTCCTTGCCGCCGCGCGATCGCGACGTCGCGATGGTCTTCCAGAGCTACGCCCTCTACCCCCACTTGTCGGTGCGCGACAACCTCGCGTTCGGACTGCGGCTGCGCAAGACGCCGTCTGCCGAGATCGAGGAGCGCGTGAAAGAAGCGAGCGTCATGCTCGGTCTGGATCCGTTCCTCGATCGCTTGCCGAAGCAACTGTCTGGCGGCCAGCGCCAACGGGTCGCGATGGGTCGCGCGATCGTCCGGCGTCCGACCATCTTCTTGTTCGACGAGCCGCTCAGCAACCTCGACGCGGCGCTGCGTGCGGAGGTCCGCGTCGACATCCGTCGCCTGCACGATCGCTTGGAGGCGACGACGCTCTACGTCACGCACGACCAGGTCGAGGCGATGACGCTCGCGGACGTGCTGTGGGTGATGAACCAAGGGGCCGTCGAGCAGAAGGGGCCGCCGCTCGAGGTGTATGAGCGACCGCGATCTTTGTTCGTCGCGACGTTCCTCGGCTCGCCTGCGATGAATCTCGTCGACGGCAAGCTCACGCGGCGAGAGGATCGATGGGTCGCGATCGGCCCTGATTTAAGCCTCGCGGTGGACGAGGCGCGTTTCGGCGGTGAGCTGGCCGAAGGGCGCGCGGTGAGAGTCGGTGTGCGCCCGCACGATCTCTATCGCGCGCCCGAAGAGACGCGCGCGAGCGGAGAGCTCAAGGTAGAGGTCGTGGAGGCGCTCGGCTTCGAGGCGTTCGCTTATGGGTGGATTCGGCAGGCCGGGCCGCGCATCGTCGTTCGACTCGACGGCGAGGACGCGCGTCGCGTTCGCGCTGGCTCCACGCTGCCTTTGACGGCGGAGCCTTCACGCGTGCACTTGTTCGACGTCGCGACGGGTCGAGCTCTCGACGCGCCATGAGGCTGTTGCGCTGGCTGCTCTTGTTCGCGGCGATCTTCGTGCTCGACTGCGCCGCACCGAACGAGCGCAAAATCACGGTGTGGCACGCGTACCGCGGAGACGAGCGGGCCGCGCTGGAGAAGATCGTCGCGAAGTTCGGCGAGGGCCACCCTGGCGTCACCATCGCGCTGCTCGCCGTGCCGAGCGAAGCGTACGCGTCGAAGCTCGAGAGCGGCATCCCGCACGGCCACGGGCCCGACGTCTTCATCGACACGCACACGCGCCTCGGGTCGTTCGCTGAGCAAGATCTCGTCGCACCGATCGCGATGACTCCAGAAGAGCGTGACGCGATCGATCCGATCGCGATCGAGAGCGTGACGTTGAACGGCGCGCTCTACGGAGTTCCCCTCAACGAGAAGACGCTTGCGCTGCTCGTGCGAGACGATCTGTTGCCCGAGACGCCGCGCACGCTCGAAGAGCTCATGAACCGTCCATTTCCCGCCGGAACGTACCCCGTCGCGTACGAGGCGCAGCTCGCGTTCTTCCACTCTGCCTTGCTCGGCGCGTTCGGCGGCTCGCTCCTCTCGCCAGATGGGTCGTACGGATTTTCGGGTCCAGACGCGGAGAGCTCACTCGCGTTCCTTCGCGGCATGCAAGTCGCTCGCGCGATCCCAGAGGAGCCTTCGGGCGCGCTCGTCAAACAGCTCTTCCTCGAAGGCAAAGCAGCGACCGTCATCGGCGGGCCTTGGCTCACGAGCGAGCTTGGCGATCGGGTCGCGTATCGCGTGGAGCCTCTGCCGATCGTCGGACAGACCAACAAGCGCATGCGACCGCTGCTCTCGGTGGAGGCAGCCTTCGTCACGCCGATGGGATCGGAGAATCCGCTCGCGGTGGAGCTGGCGAAGTTCCTCGCGTCGCGCGACTCCGCGATCGATCTCGCGACTGTAGGCAAGCAGGTCGTCGCGCGCAAAGACGCGTGGACCGATCCGCGCGTCACCGCCGACCTTCGCTTGAGAGGCTTTCACGATGCCGTCGCAACGAGCGCGCTGACGCCCTCGTCCGCGCGCATGCAGGCGGCGTGGGAACCGTCGGATCAGGCTATTTTGAAGGCACTTCGTGGCGGTGATCCTCACGCCGCGTTGCTCGATGCGGCTGCGCGCTTCGCGGATTCGACCAAGCGTCCACCACCTCCTTCATCACCGACACCAGCGCTCTTGGTGTTGGGTCTGTTGATGCTCGCGCTCGCGTGGGCGGCGGTTCGACAGACGCGGAGCA
>JANYHY010000550.1 GCA_025362165.1 Myxococcales bacterium
CCACACTTGTCCAAGGCCCTTCCGCAATCCGACCCGATTGTCAGCGTGCGTACAATCCGATCGGGCACCACCAGCCCGATCGTCTGCATGCGTACAATCCGACTCCGCCGACCCACGAACCCGATCGTCAGCATGCTTACAATCCGACGCCGCCTCAACTCGCTCCTAGAGCCAGCGGTGTTGCTTGTACCAATCCGCTGTCTCGCGGAGCCCTTCGCGCAGGCTTGTCTGCGGTTTCCAGCGGAGGGCCCGCTGCGCTTCAGACGACTCGCACACGAAGTGCTGGAGCAGCATGTTCGCCTTCTCGGGCGTGAGCATGACGGCCTTGTTGGTGAGCTTGCCGAACGCCTGCACGCCGAACGCGACTTGTTTCAGCACGATCTTCGGCAAGCTGATTCGTAGGAAAGCGCGCTTGTCCAGCGCCCCTTCGACCATCTCGAGGAACGCGCGCTGCGTGACCGGTCCGGTGTCGTCGACGATGAAGTAGACGCTCCCGCTCGGCACATCCGCGGTGATCGCCGCGACGCACGCACGCGCGCAGTCGTTCGCGTGGATGAAGACGCCGAGCGCGGTCCCTCCGGCGATCGTGGGCAACAGACCGCGGTGCACGCTCTTGAACGCCTCGAGGATCTCGGCGTCACGCGGCCCAAAGATCGCGCCGGGCCGAAGGATGGTGACCGGGAGCTTGTCTTTTCGCGCGATGACGGCGCGCTCCGCCGCGAGCTTGCTTCGTCCGTAGCTGGTGCACGGCTCTTCTTGTGTGACGCTCACTGGCTTGCCGTCGCGCGACGGGCCGCATGCCTCGAGGCTGGACACGTGCACGAACCGCTTGAGCGCGGCGCCACGCTTCTCCGCCGCGTCGAGGAGGTTGACGGTGCCGTGTACGTTCACCTCTTGAAACTCGGTGACGCTGCGCGCCTTGACGAGACCTGCTGAGTGCACGACCGCATCGACGTCTGCCATCGCCTTGTTCACGGAGGGCGCGTCTTCCACGCTGCCGTACGCGAGCTCGACGCCGAGCTTCTCTAGGAACGTGGTGTTGCTCGTCTTGCGAACGAGCGCGCGCACCTGATGTCCGTCTTTGCCGAGGACTTCGGCGATCCAGCTGCCCAGAAAACCGCTCGCGCCTGTCACCAAGACTCGCATGCGCGAGGTCTCTAACACAGGCTCAGTGCGCTGGAGTGTTCTTCAGAGCGGCGTAAAATTGGGACTCCCCGCGCTTCAAGCGGAGCACGAGCGTCCCGTCCGCGGCAGCCGTTTGCACATCAGACGACGTGGGCGAGGATTTTCCGTCGGCCTCGACGATGACATCTCCTGTCTTGATGCCCGCGCGGTCTGCGCTCGAGCCGGCGTTCACGGAGGTGACGACCGCAATCGCTTGATTGCCGAGTCCGAGCTGCACGGCCTGCTGCGGCGCAAGATCGCGCACCGCCATGCCCATCCCGACTTGCGGCACGTTCGCTTGCTGAGCAGGCACCGGCGGAGCGGGCGGCTCGGGGCGCGCAGTCAGCGTGACTTGAGCGCCGTAGTGTTGTCCAGCGCGGATCACCTCGAGCGCGACTTGCTGGCCGACGTCGTGAGAGAGGACCTCACGCACGAGCTCATGCCCATCATGCACGCCCTTTCCTGCGACCGATGCGATCACGTCTCCTGGCTTGAGCTGAGCTTTGGCGCCTGGCCCGCCATCCGTCACGCTGTTGATGAGCGCGCCCGCCCGGGGATCGAGGCTCATCGCCGCGGCAAGATCGGGTGAGAGGTCTTGCACGGAGACGCCGATCCACGCGCGCTCCACGCGGCCGATCCGCAGGATCTGCTCTGCCGCGCGACGCGCGATGTTCGATGGCACTGCGAAGCCGATGCCGCTGCCACGACCCACGATCATCGTGTTGATGCCGACGACCTGCGCGTCCAGATTGCAGAGCGGACCGCCCGAGTTGCCGGGGTTGATGCTCGCGTCGGTCTGCAGATAATCCTCGATCGCGTTCATGCCGAGACCGCCGCGACCTTTGGCGCTCAGCACGCCCGTGGTCACTGTGTAGCCGAGACCGAACGGCGAGCCGATCGCGACCACCATCTCGCCGACCTTCATCGAGTCACTGTCCGCGAAGCGCGCCGCGACGAGGCCCTGCACGTCTACTTTGATGACGGCGAGATCCGTGGCTGGATCTCGCCCGATCAAGCGCCCGGGCAAGAAGCGACCATCTCGCAGGTGAACATTGATCGTGAGCGCGTTCTCGATGACGTGGTTGTTCGTGAGGATCGCGCCATCTGGTGTGAAGACGACGCCCGAGCCCATGCCGCGCGAGATGGGAGAGGACTCAGCTCCGGAGCCGAGCCAACGCAACACGCTGTCTTGGCTCTCGTCGCGGACGGTCACGTCGATCTGCACGACGCTCGGGCTCACGCGCTCCGCGACACTGACGAACGCATCGGAGAGCCTCCGCGCCTCGACTTGAGAGACCTGCACCTGCGGTGTTGGCGCGGCCGTGACGGAAGGTGCCTGCGCGAACGCAGACGATTGCGCGAGCACTGTCGTGAGCACAGTCGCGAGGCAAGAGGAGACGAGGACCGAACGCATCATCATCATGTTGGAGCTCCAAACACCGACCCGGCTCGTAGCAACAACCTTCGAGCGCCGCCCGGCATTCCTAACTGGATGATGCGTCATCGGGCGTCATTCGCAAGCCTGGTGCACGCTCGTCAGCGTCGAGGTATCGTTGACTTCTTGAACGCGCGCTTCCTCGGTTTGCTTACGGTCTCGCTCTGCGGGTGCGGAGTGATCCTCGGCATCGCGGATGTGCCTACTCCGAACGATTCGGGATCCACGGACAGCGCCAGCGACCAGCAAGCAGATGGCACCGATGCGAACGTCGCAGACACTGTTGCACCGAAGAACGACGTGGACCCCGGTCCGTGCGTCGCAGATGCGGGCGCTTGCAACGCGCTCCTCACGAATTTGCCTCCTGGCTGGACGCCAGCGATCTTTGCGCCGACCCTCATCGGCTGTCCCAACGACTTCACAGGCTCTATCTTCTACACGGACCCGCAAGTGCAGCTCGGCGCGTGCTCCTGTGCGCCCATCAATACGACTCCGCCGACATGCACGACGGTCAAGCGGCGGTCTGGGACCCAGTGCGGCACGGTGCAAAATGCGCCAGACATCATCGTGAATGGCATGTGCGGAACCGCGGCTGGGACTCTTGGCAACAGCGAAGAGCTGACACCGCAGCCCGCATCGGGCGGTGCCTGCACCTCGAACCCGCAGCCTGACCAAGGAAAGTTCACGACTGGAAAAGGTTCAGTGTGCGAGACAACGGCGTGCGCGCAAAACATCTGCGCGGGGATCGCTCCTCCCAACTATGTAGCTTGCATCGAAACGATGAGCGACACGGCTTGCCCGGCGAACACACCCTTCCAGACGCGTCACGCGGCCGGCAGCAACATGGCGCTCGACTGCAACACGGCGTGCGGAGCGTGCACGCCGAGCGGCGCATGCGGGATGGCGAGCGTTAGGCTCTATAGCGACGGAAGCTGCGCCAACCCAATCACTAACATCCCGGCCGATGGCGTGTGCCGGGACTTTGGTTTGACGGGGACGTCCTTCGCGTCGGAGGGGTACGCGGTGACTCTATCGAACGTGGCGTACACACCTAGCGCTCCGCAGCCGGGTAAGGTCGCGACGTCTGGTGCGCGCACGCTCTGTTGCACGAAGTGACGACGAACTGAGAGTCCATCACGCCGGCAAGTGACGCTTGCTCACCACGCGTGACCACGGACGTGCTCCTGAGGCGAGCGCGGCTCGATGAAGCGGAGTGCCTGGCGCGGAGAGGTCCGAGATCTCCAACGTGCGCGCGCCCCACGTCGTCGCGATGTGGGCTGCGAACGGTACGAGAGCGCGCAAGTACGGAGTTGGATCTGCCGCCGCGTCCACGCCCACTCTCGTCAGGATCGCGCGCCGCACCGGTAAAAATGGGGGATCCAGCGGCGCCACGTACAAACTGGTGGAAGCGCGCAGCGTGTTGGTCGCGTCGGTGACGACGAGTTCCTGCGGCATCGGACCGTAAGCCCACGCACCGTCGAGACGCGCGGCGAGCGCACCGATGAGCGTCGCGTCGATCGCGCGCGGTGGATCGAAGCGCACGTCTCCTTGCGCTCGACGCCGTGCTGCGAGCGACGCATCGAGCAGCGCAAGCGCGTAGGCGTCCGACGGGTGCGCGACGCGAGGGCGCGTCGAGGCGTCTGGCGGAGTGCTCACGTGTCGATCGAGCTCGTCGACGCGCGCCACCCACGACACTGGTGAGTAGCCCGCCTTGCTGTAGAACGTGTGCGCCGGGTTGGGCTCGAGCACCTCGGCCACGAGCACCGATGGACCGCGCACGAGCGTGGTCGCTGCGTCACCGAGCGCGTCGAGCAGGGCGCGCCCCAAGCCGAGGCCGCGCGCGCGCTCACTGACGACCAGCGAACGTACCTCGCACGTCCAGGGCGTCATCGGGCTGTCGCCGAACCGATCGACCCAACCCTCGACCTGACCGAGGGGCACGCCGTCGAGCGTCGCGACCAAGTGCAGGTGGCGTCCGAGCATGACGTTGCCACCGCGCGCTCGCGAGTCTTGATCCACGCGAGCGGCGACCTGCTCGTAGGCAGAGGCTTCTTTGCTCCCTGGGTAGCTGCCCCAGGACTCGTGGACCTCCCAAAGCTCACGCCACAGACCCGCGATCACGGCGCCTTCGCCGGGCCGTGGAGCGCGCACGGCAACGCTGGATGTGGAGCTCAGGGCGGCCACGGCGGCGATGTCCCTTCTGGAAGATCGAGCTCCACGTGCTCGAGCGTCAACCCATGCGCGGGCGCTGTCATTCCGAGCTCACTTCGCTGCTTGGTCTCGAACGCATGAGAGATCGCGCCGCTCTCGAGCCTGCCGCGCGCGACGTCCACGAGCGTGCCGACGATGATGCGAACCATGTTGTGCATGAACGCGCCACCTTCGACCGCGATCGACAACACGTTGCCAGCGAGCGGCTCCACCGCGACGCGTGTGAGCGTGCGCACCGTGATCGATCGCTCGTCTTTTGCCGAGCGAAATGCGGCGAAATCGTGGGTGCCGACGAGGTCTTCGCACGCGCGTGAGAGCTTGTCGCGATCGATCGCGTAGCCGACGCGCCACGCGCGCGTGCGCTCCAGAGGATCGCGGACGACGTCCTGCAACAGCCGGTACCGATAGCGCTTGGAGCGAGACGCGTGTCGTGGGGCAAAGCCAAGCGCAGTATGTCGCGCGGCGCGCACGGCAACGTCGTCTGGCAAATGCGAGTTGACTGCCATGACCCAGCCGCGAGGGTCGATGTCGAGCGACGCGTCGAACGCCACGGGCTGGTGCTCTGCGTGTACACCCGCGTCGGTTCGGCTCGTCCCGCGCAGCTTGCTCGCGCGCGCGTCGATCGAGAGCACGGCGGCGTGCAGCGTCGACTCCACCGTGCGCTCCCCACCCTGCTGCGCGGCCCACCCCGAATAAGCGGTGCCGTCGTACGCGACGGTGAGCAACACACCACGCTCTGACATGTCAGACGATCATGTAGCGGCCGCTGCGCAAGAGCGGCGCTCCGTCGAGGTCCACGTCGGAGCTCGCGGCGGTGAGCGACAGCTGCGCGCGAGTAGCGGACGGCGCCCCGGTCTTCTCGGGGAACGTGGAGCCGAGCCCGAGGTGGAGCCCAGGGAGGTTTTGATCGCAGATGAGCTCACCCACTGGCGCGAGGATGCCGACGTTCGTCCCGAGCACGATGGTGCCCACGCGATCTGCGTGGTGCTCGCGTCGAATGAACGACTCGACCTCGCGCTGCAGCGTGCGATCGATCGACCACACAGCCTTCACGATGTTCGCCTCTATCTCGAAGCGGACTGGCGTTCGCGTCAACAGCCCTGCGGCCTGCCCGAACGGTCCGCCCATGCTTGCGTCGCAGACGAACACGCCCGCGATTTCTCCCGGTGACGTCATGAGCTCACCAGAAGGCAGGTTCTCCCATCGACCAGGCCGAATGACCCCTACGTGCTCCGCCCAGCGAAATGCGCTGTTCAGCTTGATGGTCAGATCAGTGCCCGCAGACGAACGAACCTTGAGGGTCGAGTCCGGCCGGAGGCGTGTCCGCACCGCACGCGTCGTATCGAGAATGCGTGTAGGATCCACGGAAAATCCCGCGAGCATCGAGTGCCGCGTGACGCCGACCATGTGCGCGTGACGCAGCGAGAGCACCCGCACCGCCTCGAGGTAGTCGACACGCATCGGCTGTTCGCCGTCTACGAAGCCAATCAGCAGGATCGACGCCTGTGCGTTCTTCATCGCCGCGGAGATCGCGACCGGGACCGCACGCACGGGCCGCGCCTCGATGTCCTCGAGGATCAAGAGCTCGCATGCGGCGTCGGCGTTGCGGGCCACTTCTACCAGCGCTGGCGCGATGTCGTTGCGTGCGCGGTCTACGACGATGAGCACGCGCTCTCCACGCACGACGCCGAGCGAGCTCTCGACGATGCGGCGCGCGGCGTTCATCAGGTCGAAGTCGATCGTATGAAGACGCATCACCCCCGACGAGCGCCGCGGTCCCCCCTTGACCGGCGACGGCGGGCTCGACGGCGATTGCGCTCGCGGTGTCGCTGTCGGAGATAACGAGCGGCTGCTCGCGGGCGGTGACGACGGCGGTCTGCTCCGTGGCGGTGGTGACGACGCCGGCCTGCTTCGCATCGGCGAAGAACGCGGCGGCGGCGCGCTCTTCTTCTTCTCGTCGTCGTTGCCCACGCTCAACCCGCGGGTGCGTCCTTCGGGATCGAGGTGTCGGGCGTCGATGTATCAAGGAGGTTGGAGGTGTCCGCGCCACCAGCGTCTCCGGCCGAGTCGGGCAACGGCGCCGCGCCTTCACCAGGCTCGCAGCCACTCCCCGCATCACAGTCGGCCGTCGTGCCATCAATACAAGCGGACGCGAAGAGCGCCGCGCACGCACCAAGAGAGAGGATTAAAACCGCGACTTTTGCGCGCATCGCTCAGGAGCGTATCCGTCACTTCCGACGATTGCCAGCTTCGAAAGCTATTGTTGGCCGGCCGGCACGTACGCGAGCGGGAAGTCCACCTTGACGCAGCCGCCTCTGGGGGCCGGCAGGCGGGACGCCATGAAGGTGCGCGCCGCGCAATCTCCGACCGTCGTGCTCGACATGTCGTTGCTACCCACGGCCGCCGAGCAGACCTGTCCGTTGATCGCGATGACGAGGTTGAGCTTCACGTGACCTTTGAGCGTCGGGTCGTTGTTGAGGGCGGTCTCGTAGCATTTGCGGCGCGTCTGCCGCGCCACCATGTTGAGCCCATTTTCGAGCTCCGTGGAGGTGCTGCCGTTGCAGGCCTTCACGTCACAAACGTTGACGGGGCCGCTGATGTAGTGCGTCGTCACAGGAGCGACCGACGCATCTTCCGGTGTCGGCGGCGGCGGGACGTCGTCGAATCGCGTGGTGTCGACCGTGGGCTTGGTCGATGGAGCCGCATCTGGGAGCGACGCGATGATCTTCTGGTCGGGACTCGAGCACGACTTGAAAGCGACGAGTGCGATGATGCCCCCGAGGAGCAGTGCGCCGACTGCGACGTATTTGCCGTTTCCCCCCGAGGAGGGGAGCCCCGCTTGCGAGGGAGGCGGAATCGAGGTCATGTGGTTTCGCTCTGGAGATCGCCATCGAAAGGCGCGTGAACTGCGACGGTGCGGCGACCGAGTATACAGCGTGAGCTAGGCGTCGCCATCTTCATCGTTTGATGATGCTTTCTCGAGGGCGCGGGTGTCGTGCGACGCCTCGTAAAATGTGAGGCTCGTGTCGCCATACCGCCGCGTGACGGTCACTGTGACTCCATTGATGGTGGGCGGAGCGTCCTTGGCGTCGTGCTCCAAGACGAACACGACCTCAGGGTCGCAGTAGGTGAGCACCTTCGACAGCAGCGTTGCTAGCTCTGCTTCGCGTACGAGCGCATAAGGCGGATCGCAGAGCACCAAGTCGAATGGGCCAAGTAGCGCCTCGACCGCGCGCTCTGCTCGTTGCGCGGCGATCACGCTCGCCCGTTCGAACCCGAGCGAGTGCACGTTCTCGCGGAGCGCGAGGAGCGCGGCTCGATCGCTCTCGACGAACACCACGTGAGCCGCTCCGCGAGAGAGCGCCTCGAGCCCAAGCGCGCCCGTCCCGGCGAAGAGATCAATCACGCGCGCCCCGTCGAGCGAGCGCCGAGAGGCCAACATGGAGAACAACCCCTCCCGCACACGATCTGCGGTTGGCCGTGTTTTATGGCCTTTTGGCGCGCGCAGCTCGCGCGACCGGTGGACGCCGCCCGTGATTCGCATGCTGGCGGCGACGCTATCACACGGGACTTTCAACCCACCCAGCGCCGCAATTCCGCTTCGCCCAAACTCGAAATTCGCTCCCGCGAATTTCCTATACGAGGTACCTTAGTCAGTCATGATCCTCGCTCAGCTCCGGTCCAGCCTAGCGTTTCTGTTGGTGCTCGCGGCGGTGCTGATCGCGCCGAACGTCTTCGCGCAAGCGAAAGGCCCCGTGCACGTCGTGAACCTGGACTCGGACGACGCCACCGAGGATCACGCGGATGGCCTGACCGCGGCGCTCAAGAGCAAAGTGCGCGCGACGCCAGGCTGGCAGATGGCCGAGTCGACAGACTCACTGTCGATGCTCATCCCCGCGCTCAAGTGCCCGCCGAAGCCGGACGCGGGTTGCCTGCAGCGCATCGGCGATCAGCTCAAGACCGATCGCTTTTTCTGGGGCTCGGTCACCAAGGCCGCCGCGCCTCATCAAGTCACCGCCGAGGTGCACCTCTGGTTGCGTGGCAAGCCCGAGCAGAGCGTCAAAGAGTCGTACACGGACAACCTCAAGGATCAGAACGACGAGGCGCTCAAGAAAGTGGCCGGCCGGATCTTCGAGCGCCTCTCGGGTGCGGGGACCGAAGGCTCCGTGACGATCCACTGCTCCGTCGAGACCGCGCAGGTGTTCGTCGATGGCCAACCTAAAGTCGCGCTGGTCGCAGGCACCACGTCCCTGACGCTCCCCGCAGGTACGCACACGATCGAGCTGCGCGCAGACGGCTATGCGCCGCAAGGTCAAGAGGTCGCGATCGTCACGGGCACCGAGTCGTCGATCACGATCGAGCTCAAAAAGGGCGCTCCGCCACCCGTCACGCCCATCGGCCCAACCGAACCGAGCAAGCCCGTTCCCGTCATGAAGATCGTCGGCTTCTCCGCGATGGTCGCAGGCTTCGCGCTCGCCACCGTCGGCGTGATTGAGGGCGCCCGTTTTCTCGGCCTCCGATCGGACAACAACGACGATCACAACAACGTCGTTCTCAAGGGAGTCTCAGATTTCTGCAGCCCGCCGTCGGGCGTCGGCGATCCCGTCGTCGCGCAGCAGGCGTGTGATCGCAAGAAGAGCGCGGAGAGCGCGTTGGTGCTCGAGAGCGTCTTCCTCGGCATCGGCGGCGCGCTGTTCATCGCGGGCACGGTCATCGTGGTGACCAGTCGCGGTCCGTCCGAGAACAAGACCGAGCCGTCCCCCACCGCGAGCTGGCACGTCACGCCGTCTTTTGGGCCAAAATCAGGCGGCTTGAGCTTCGCCGCTACGTTCTGATCCTCACTCGAGTGTGAGCTCGTCGTCGTTCGACGGGGGCGGATCGCGCAGCACGTCCGCGAGCGTGTATCGGCCTGGAGACTTGCCAGCGATCCACTGCGCCGCTCTCACCGCGCCGGCAGCGAAGAGATCGCGGTTCGTCGCGCGATGTGTGAGCTCGATGCGCTCGCCGGAACCGAGCAAGTGCACGGTGTGATCGCCGATGACGTCGCCGCCGCGCGTCGCGAACACGCCGATCTCCCTATCCGACCTGCGTCCGGGTCTGCCGTCCCGTCCTGTGATGAGTGTGTCGCGATCTCCCCTCGCCGCCTTGGCGACCTCCGCGAGTCGCTTCGCGGTGCCGCTCGGCGCGTCGACCTTCAAGCGATGGTGCGTCTCGCTCACCTCGACGTCGAAGCCCAGGCCGAGGAGCTCGATCGCGCGTTTTACGAGCGCGGCGAGCACTTGCACCCCGACGCTCATGTTCGGCTCCCACAGCACCGGCACGAGCTCACTCGCCTCTTGAAGCGCGAGCAGTCCCTCGGCGTCGAGGCCCGTGGTGCCGCTGACGAGCGCGGTCTTCGCCGAGGCGCATGTCCTCGCGACCTCCGGCAGGATGTCGTGAGTAGAGAAGTCGATCGCGACGACCGCGTTCGCCGTGACGAGCGCCTGCAAGTCGCTGGTGACGAGCCTGCCGATTGCGCCCACGCCAGCGAGATCGCCGACGTCCTTGCCCTCGTCCGTGGCGCCGATCGCGCAAACGACCTCGAGCCCACGCTCTGTTGCGATGCGAACGACCGCGCGCCCCATGCGACCGCTCGCGCCGATAACGGCGAGTGTGTGACTCACGTCGAGCTCGCGTACGGCTCGATGAGCTTGGCGATGAGCGCGCGCGTCGAGGCGCTCACGGGCGCGAGCGGACCGCGCACGACGTCCTTCATGCGTCCACGCAACGCGAGCGCGCACTTCGCGGGGCCGGGGTTCGCCTCGACGAACATCCCGTTGAAGATCGGCAAGAGATCGAGGTGCGCCCTTCGCGCCGCGACCATGTCACCTGAGAGCGCGAGCCGCGTGGCGTCGCTCACCGTCTTCGGCAGCACGTTCGACGCGACGCTGATCACGCCCTTCGCTCCGCACGCGATCATCGGCAAGGTCAGCGCGTCGTCACCCGAGAGCACCGTCAGGCGATCGCCGTGTCGCGCGACGAGCTCTTGCGCACGCAGCACGTTGCCTGTCGCCTCCTTCGTCGCGGTCACGTTCGGCGACGACTCGAGGATGCGCGACAGCGTCTCCGCCGCGAGATCGATGCCCGTGCGACCGGGGATATTGTAGACGACGAGCGGGCACTTCACCGCCGCGGCGACCGCGACATAGTGCCGAAACAAGCCCTCTTGCGTTGGCTTGTTGTAATACGGCACCACCACCATCACCGCGTCCACGCCAGCCTTCTCCGCGGCGCGCGACAACTCGATCGCCTCTCGTGTGCTGTTCGAGCCAGTGCCCGCGATGACCTTCACTTTGCCCTTCGCGCGAGCGACCGTGCGCGCGATCACGGCTGCGTGCTCATCGTGCGAGAGCGCCGGCGACTCGCCCGTCGTGCCGCACGGAACGAGCCCCGTGATGCCAGCTGCGATCTGCTCGTCCACGAGCCTCTCGAACGCGTCCCAATCGATCGATTGTGCGTCGTCCTCATTGAAGGGAGTCACGATGGCGGTGAAGGTGCCTTGGAGCGACATGATGACCGAGTTATTGCCTGAATCGAGCGAGCTGGGCAACACGCGAGCGTAGACGAGGACCGCGTGGCAGTTGCCATCTCGAGAATCGTCCTGTTTCATGCCGCGCCATGATCGGATCGAGTGATCAGAAGGAGGAGCTGTTCTCCTACTCCGCCCAGAGCGTCTTCGGTCGCCTGCGCAAGGCGAGCAACGTGGAGCACCTGCGCCGTCACGTCGCCGAGGCGCGCAAGAACGGGTGGACCGTCTCGTTCCGCGCTGGGCAAATGGCGTTCGCGCCGACGGTGATTTTCCCGTTCACGACCGGGCCACTCTTCGCGAAGCCCTCGAGCTGAATGACCATGTCCTCGTTGAGGGCTTTGGTGTCGAACGCCATTTGCCCAGCGCGGAACGAGACGGTCCACCCGTTCTTGCGCGCCTCGGCGACGTGACGGCGCAGGTGCTCCACGT
>JANYHY010000575.1 GCA_025362165.1 Myxococcales bacterium
AGCACGCGGAGGTCGATCGTTACGTCGAGCCGGCCGTCTTCGATGCGCTCGCGGTCGAGGCGCAGAAGATGGGCTTCGCGTTCGCGGCGTCCGGGCCGCTCGTTCGAAGCTCCTACAAGGCCGCCGAGGTCTTCGTGCGCAGCATCCTCTCCGCGGACGATCCTGCGCGCGCTTCGGCGATCCTCGACGGGCGTCTCGCGGCATCACAAGCGGCATCGCGCGCGGCTGGAGGCTCGGAGATCTCGATGAGCGAACTCGCGGCCCGGAGCGCGACGACGCTCATCCCAGCGACCGGGCTCGTGCGCAAGTAAGGTGCGGAACGGAATGTTCATTCTTCGAAATGTTCTGCTGTGCGTGTTCGCGCTTGGATGTCACGAGACCGCGGAGACTGTCGCGCAACCTCCACTCACCGTCAGCCCGCAGCTCGTGCCCTCTGCGACCTCGGTCACACCGAGCGCGAGCGTCGCTGCACCAGCCGGTCCGCCGGACTTCAAAGACCGCGCGCCGCCGATCACGGCGCAGCTCGTTCACCTGTCGAGCACGCCGTTCAAGATCGAGCACGTCGCGTGTGAGGAGCGGATCGTCGACGTCGCGAAGGGACACGCGCAGGTCGCGGGCGAGACGCTCGGCGAAGGAGATCTCGTCATCACGCAAGGCAAGGGGAGCTATGAGCTCACGGGCGACGGAATCGCCGTCTTCGCGATCGCTCGAGGCACCAACTGCGAGCCGCCAATCCCGCCAATGACCAAGAAGGTCGTCCGCGCCGCAGACGCTCCAGAGCTCTCATGGGCGTTCGGTCACATGCACGCGCACCTCGACGCAGAGGCGAAGATCTCGCCACTCGCTTACGTTGGGCGACTCTCCGGTGATGGTCCGGTCGCCGAGCATATCCATCCAGGCGCTTGGGAGGTCCTCGCCGCGATCGAAGGGTCTGGGACGTTCAGACTCGATGGCCAAGACTACGCGATGCACGACGAAGAGGTCGTGGTGGTGCCGCCCGATACGAAGCACTCGTACACACCAGGGCAGGGCGAGCACCTCCGCGCGGTGCAGTTCTATTGGCCCCCTGGACCGGAACAACGATTCCGCGCGCTCGCGGACGCCGGAGCTCCCGCGCCTCCTGCCGCCCAGCTCGGACCGGTCCCGCAGAGCTTCACGCTCAAGCGCGTCGACGGACAAGGCTCGTTCACCCTGTCCGCGCAGAAGGGCAAGGTCGTCCTCATCGACTTCTGGGCGACATGGTGCGAGCCCTGCAAAAAAGCGATCCCCAAGCTCCAGTCGCTCCACGACAAGTACGAAGGGCAAGGGCTCGTCGTCGTCGGTGTGTCCATGAACGACGCCAGCGAGACGAGCGACGCCAAGAGCATGCTCGGCACCTTGGGCGCGAAGTACCCCAACGTCATCGACGGCAAGAGCGCGTACGCCTCGTTCAATCTGACGTCGATGCCGACGACAGTGCTCCTCGATCGAAGCGGCGCGATTCGCTACACCCACGCCGGTTATCACGCGGGCGACGAGCTCACGATCGAGCAAGAGATCAAGACACTCCTCGCACCGTGAACCGGTTCAATCGGCCCTCCTCCGGCTTTCGCACGCAGGCCCCGTCGGATTGTAAGCATGCTGACAATCGGGCAGAGGCCGCCGCAACGAAGCGAGCGCGCGGCTCTGCTCTCACCCCTCCGCCACCTATCCGTCGCAACGACCGGCGAGCCCCAACCCTCCAGCCCGATAGGTGCCCCCACTTCCACCTTGACTTCCCAGTACAGAATGAATATTCATTCCTTCGTGACCCGGATGGCTCTCAACGATGACAAGCGCGAGGCGGTGCTCCAGGCGGCGCTCATCCTGTTCTCGGATCGCGGCTTTCATGGCGTCGCCGTCCCGGAGATCGCCGCGCGAGCAGGAGTGGGCGCGGGGACGATCTATCGCCATTTCGAGAGCAAGGAGGCGATCGTGAACGCGCTCTACCAGAGATGGAAGGGCTCGTTGAGCGCGACCTTGATGGGTGAGTTTCCTTTCACGAAGCCTGCGCGCGCGCAGGTCGAGCACGTCGTCGACCGACTCTTCGATTTCGCCAAAAAGCAGCCACAAGCCCTCAAATTCCTGGAGGCGCATCATCACGCGCCCTACCTCGACGTTCAGAGCAAGGCGCTCGAGGCGAGACTGACGGAGCCTGTGCGCGCCTTCTTCGAGCAGCACGGCCGGGTCACTCGAAAGGCGCAACCGGAGCTGCTGTTCGGCATCCTATGGGGCGGAGTGATGGGGGTCGTTCGCGCGTCGTGGGAGGGTTACCTCGCCCTCGATCACGTCGTCATCCGCCAGACTAAGGAAGCCATCTGGGACGCCTTGCGGCGTTCCGAGAGTTAGATTTTGTCCACGACGGAATGAATGTTCATTCCTAATATCCTGAAGGAGCTATCAAACATGCATCGCAACCAAATCGTCCTCGTCACTGGCGCGACCTCCGGCATCGGACGGGCGACCGCTCTTGATCTCGCCCGCGCAGGACACCGGGTCTTCGCGACAGGGCGTCGTGAGCGCGCGCTCGAGTCACTCAAGACGGAGGCTGCTGGCCTTCAGCTCGAGACGATCGTGATGGACGTGACGAAGGCGGAATCGATCGCAGCGGCGAAGGCCGAGATCGACGAGCGGACGAGCGGACACGGCGTCGACGCAGTCGTGAACAACGCAGGCTTCGGGTTGGGCGGACCGCTCGAGGAGATCTCCGACGAGGCGCTACGCGGGCAATACGAGACGAACGTGTTCGGGCTCATGGCAGTGACGCGCGCGTTTCTTCCGAAGATGCGCGAGCGCCGTCACGGCAGGATCATCAACGTCTCGAGCGTGGGCGGGCGCGTCACGCTCCCGATGCTCGGCGCGTACAATTCCACGAAATATGCGGTGGAATCCCTCTCGGACGCGCTGCGAGTGGAGCTGCGCCCCTTTGGTGTGAAGGTCGTGATCATCGAGCCAGGGTCGATCGCCACCGAGTTCGCGGAGGTCGCGATGAGCTCGGTCGAGAGCAACTCGGCCTCGCCTTACGCCGGCGCGCTCGCTGATGCGGCGAAGCTCCGCGCGATGTTCGACAACACGGCCGTCGCTCCCAGACACGTGACGAGCGCGATCCTGAAGGCGGTGCAGAGCGCTCGCCCCGCCGCGCGTTACGTGAGGCCGTGGCGGACTTACATGATGCTCGTCATCGCAAGCTTGCTGCCCACGTCTTGGGTCGACGCGCTCCTCGGGCGCATGACCGGCCTCACGAAGGCGAAGCTCTTCCCAGCCCCACGGTTGGACCCATCACCGTCGCCGTGATTTTGCCGTACGCCGTCGCGTGTCGCGCGGAGCGGCCCCACCTACAAGGCGTAGCAGCACGACCTGTCCGAACGCTGCCAACTCCTTTTCCGTGAGCAACAAACCGAGCAGCGCCTTCTTCGACCATCGCTTGTGTGTATAGAAGGTCCGCGTCTGCCAGGACGACCCGTCGCGGGTTACATCGTCGAGAACGAGTCGAACCGTGTCTTGCCCTTCATCGACGAGGCACACGCAGACCCCCTGCGCCGCACGAACGCCGTCATCGACATCCGTAGGTTTCGCCAGCGGTTTGCCTGGAACGCAGACGGGAGCACCACGTTGATCGACCAGCGCTCGGCCACCGACGTGGAGATGGCACAGTCCCAAGGCCAGATCGATCGCCTGCTTTTTCGTCGCCCCGTGCACGTCGAGATCCTCACGAAACGGCCCGGTCATTTGGAGATGTGCGGTCCACTCATGCTTGTCCCGCTGGACGGGTTGGGAGACTGTGATCTCGCCGAGCACGCCGTCCACGGTACCGAAGAAGCGGAAGACCGGCTTCACACGCGAGCCCTTCGACATTGGGTCGCCCATTCTATG
>JANYHY010000579.1 GCA_025362165.1 Myxococcales bacterium
ACCAAGAACGTCAAAGAGAACGTCGCCCTCGCGTACACGCTCATCGGGTCTCGCAACAAGCACGCGCAGGCGTTCGCGATCCGAACTCTATGCTCGTGGCTCGGCGCGTTGATGGTGGCGCGTGCCGTCGATGATCAGGTGTTCGCGAGCGAGGTGCTCGAGTCCACCCGCGCGGACACGCTACGTGACTACGACGCGCGCGCTGCGAAGAAGCGCTCGGCACGCAAGAAGCGCTCGAAGTAGCTCACGGCGGACCTATGCGAACGACGGTCGCTCCGCTGCGCTCGCCGGAGAAGATGTCTCCTACGAGGAGAGTCGTGCGCGGGACACAAGAGGTCTCGCCCATGAAAGGCGGCGCTTGCTCGGATCCGACGAGCTCGACCCAGCCCCCTTCGCCTTGCGCGAGCGCGAGCGACGTACCTGGGATCGCAGCGGGGCCTAAAGGTGCAATATACACCTTCCCGCCGAGCTCCACGCGCACTGCGTTCGCCAAGACCTCCGAGGGTCCGAGCGCGAGGCGCACCTCTTTGCCCAGCGTGAGCTCGGTGGGTCCTTCCACGCGCAGCGCGCCGGTGACGTTCATCCCGCGCAGCTGAGTGCCGTTCCTGCTCCCCAGATCGTTGACGACAACGACGCCTCCCTCACGCCGAATGCGAACGTGTTGCCGACTCACTGCGTGAGACGCGACGGTGAGCGTGCCCTCGGTGCGACCAATCGTGACCTCGTCGCCGAGCACCACGTGGAGGGGCGTGCCGCGGATCGTGAGCTCCACGAGAGGGCCAAGCACGCGACGCGACTTGAGGTGATTGACGCGGTCTCGGATCCCGCGGTCGTCCGAGTTCTTCTCCAACCAGCGCTCAGCGGCGGCGAGCGCTTCGCGGCGACGGCCGGTCGCCATCATCATCTCCACCTCGGCGTGGATCTCGGTGCGCGCTCGCGTGGCACGATCGACCGCTTGTTGGGAGCTCAAGAGGTGTTCGAGCTTGTCCACCTCGCCCGAGCCCGCGAGCGCCCGCGCCTCGCCGTCGGTGTCGCCGATGAGCGCGTACACCTCGGCAGCGCGCGCGAGCTCTCCCGCGAGCTCCAAATCCTTGGCGGCGCCGTGGATCTCGCGCTTCACCTGCGGAGACGCGGCGCCCGCAGGAAACTGCGACAGCACGAGCTCTGCGCGCTTCTTCCTCGCCTCCTTCTTCACGTCGTGTTCTTCGGGCGCGACCGAGAGCGCTTGCGTGTAGTGCTGCATCTTCAGGCGCAGATCCGTCTCCGCGTCGCCGCGCAGCACCATCACGCGCGCGGCCTCGTCTGGTGCGCCCGCGAGCCCATACAGCTCCGCCGCCTTCGCGAGATCGCCGCGCAGCTCCGCCCTCTTCGCCTCGCGGATCTCGCGGCCTTTGCCGAGGAAGCGATCGAAGACACCCACGAACGAACCTTACCGGATGACGCAGGCCTACACATACCCCGACCGCCAATGCGCGCGAGCGCTACCAGGACTGAGCGTCACGCAGCCAGCAGGTGATCGTTATTGACGACGTGCCTCGCGCGGCCGTCTACTCTTCGTTGGAGGATCATGTCGAACAACCGTTTGGGCGAGCTGCTCGTCCGCGAAAAGCTCATCAGCCTCTCACAGCTACGCCAAGCACAAGATGAGCAGCAACGATCAGGCGCCAACCTGGGCTACACGCTCGCGAAGCTTGGTTACATCTCCGACACGGAGATCACCAACTTCCTGTCGCAGCAGTATCGCGTACCCACGATCAACCTCGAGGAGTACGAGATCGACGCGGACATCGTGAAGCTCGTCGCCAAGGATCAGTGCGAGAAGCACAAGGTCCTGCCGATATCGCGCGCAGGCAGCTCGCTCGTCGTCGCGATGGCGGACCCCACGAACCTCAACGCGATCGACGATCTCAAGTTCCTGACGGGCTTCAACGTAGAGCCGGTGATCGCGTCGGAGACAGCAATTTTAGCGGCGATCGAGAAGTATTACAACGTCGGCCCCTCCTACGACGAGGTCATGGCGGGCTTCGACGAGGGCGAGATCGCAGTCGGCGAAGACGAAGAGCAAGTCAACCTGATGGAGCTCGAGAAGGCGAGCGAGGACGCTCCCGTCGTCCGGCTCGTCAACATGATCCTCCTCAGCGCGATCAAGAAGGGCGCGAGCGACATCCACATCGAGCCGTACGAGAAGAAGCTCCGCGTGCGCTACCGCATCGACGGCGTGCTCAACGAAGAGATGACGCCTCCGCTGAAGCTCAAGGCGGCGATCGTGAGCCGCGTGAAGATCATGGCCTCGCTGGACATCGCCGAGCGACGCTTGCCTCAAGACGGGCGCATCAAGCTCAAGCTCGGCAAGGGCCGCGAGATGGACTTCCGCGTTAGTGTGCTTCCCACACTATGGGGCGAGAAGATCGTCATGCGCTTGCTCGACAAGGGCAACCTGCAGCTCGACATGACCAAGCTCGGCTTTGATCAAGGCCCGCTAGACAGCTTCCAGTGGGCCATCAACCAGCCGTGGGGAATGGTGCTCGTCACCGGCCCGACCGGATCGGGCAAGACGACCACGCTTTACTCGGCGCTCAGCGAGCTCAACAAGCCGGCGCACAACATCAGCACCGCGGAAGATCCGGTCGAATACAACTTGCACGGCATCAACCAGGTGCAGATGCACGAGGAGATCGGCCTCAACTTCGCCATG
>JANYHY010000588.1 GCA_025362165.1 Myxococcales bacterium
GCATCACGACCTTCGCGCGCACTTCACCGAGGTAGCACTTGAGATCCGAATTGGTCGCGCCTGGGATGAGCTTCTGATCGAGCATGTCCAAGACTGCTTGGTGTTCCTTCACCCTGGGTGTCGACATGAGCCTTGTCGAATTCTCTGCCGGTCTGGCCGTTCAGCGCGGTCGTTGCCGCTTGGTGGGGCGTGCATGCACGGTGCTCGCACTTCAAACCAATTGCGTTATTTTCGAGCGGAGCGCATCCCCTCCGCATGCGGCAACGATTGAAGCGACCAGCGTTGCGACGAGGACAAAGCTCGCGACCCTCATCAACGAACTCTGTCGTTAGCGCTTCTTCTCCAGCGCTTCCAACCTCTTGTTCATTGCGTCGAGTTGTGCTTGCTGGCGCTGCACAGTGGCAAGCAACATCGTGGTGTAACCGTATTCGTCCACGTGGGTACGATCAGCTTGCACAGCAGGGCTGTTGTCAGGCTGGTCGTCGATGATGAAGCCGAGGTGCTTCTTGCCGTCCGCTGCCTCGGTTTTGTAGCGATACGTCGCGAGTGGGATCGCGAGCGCGTCATTGGCGAGCTCGTCGCGCTCGGCGGAAGTGACGTAGTTGATGTCCTTCTTGAACTCACGCCGCGACACCGCGCCGTTGCTGCACGTGAGCCCAGTCTGGGACTGAAAGCACTTGTTGAACTGGTTCTTCGGACAGAAGCACGGCGCCATGCAATCGCAAGTGGCAGTCCCACCCGCACACGATGGGGGGATGGGCGTGCACCCAAGCTCCATCTGCGTTGGCCCGCTCGAGATCAAGCAGACGGTCCCTTGCGGGCATGGTTGCGTACAGGGCTTGTTCGGCGGTGTACAGTTTCCGCCTGCGTCCGTGATGCCGCCGTCGCTTGCGCCAGAGTCGCCGACAGCTCCGTCTTTGCCGTTCGAGCCGTCTTGCGAGGAGCCGTCAGTGCCTCCTCCATCGCCGTTGGTCGTCGTGATGGTGTCACCACCGCAGGCAGCGATCACGGTTCCAGCAGCGATAAGCAAAGATGAGATACGCATGAAGACCTCCACCGAGAAGCGTAGCTCACTTTGCGAAGACGCTTCGCAAGATTGCACTATGAGCGTCGCATGTTGCCGGCATTCCAAAGGCCAAGCTCGGCATGGGTCCTTGAACGTGAGCTCGTACGGATGACCTAAGCCGCGCTCGAGGTCACGGTCATGTAGAGGTGCGCAAAAGAGGGTTGGGCTAGGTAATAACTAGACGAGCGCGGTCTTGAAGAGCGTGAGGAGCTCGGACCATGCCCTCTCTGCGGCGTCGTGATCGTAGACCTGGGCGTCGGGTGGGCACCAGCCATGCTTGGTTCCCGCGTACACCTCGACTTTTGCGCGGAGAGAAGCTTGGGCAAACCCGGTGGTGAGTGTTCCCTTTGCCTCTGGCTGTTTGGTGTCGTCGTTGGCTGCGATCGCGATGAGGAACTGAGCTTTCATTTTGGGAATCAATAGGTGTGGGCTGTCCGGCTTGTCCGTCACGAGACCTCCGCCATGAAAGGTCGCCGCTCCTCCGATGCGATCCGGATTCGTTGCTGCGGTTCGCATGACGAGCGGCCCACCCATGCAGTAGCCAGTCGTTCCCATCTTGCGTGACTTATCAACGGACGGTTGCTGGTCCAGCCAGGCCGTCAGCGCGTTTGCGTCCGTGACTTGGGTCTCGGGCGTGAGCGTGTGTGCGAGCGCCGTGAGCGCATCACGCGTCGCAGGATCGGCGAAGTCCGCGTGCGCAGTAGACGTCGGCGCCTTCTTCGTTCGATAAAACGGGTTCACCACGAGCACTGCATATCCCGACCCCGCGAGCCGCTTTCCCATCTCACGGAACGCCGCACGTAGACCGAAAATGTCGGGCCAAATGAGCACCGCCGGCACCGCCCCCGTCGCTGGGTGCACGAAGTAAGCATCGCACGCGCCGTCGGGCGTCGTGATCGTGGCCTCTGATTCGGTCATCTCCGTGCTGCCGTTGCGTGTCGCACTTGGAGCTCCGGAGGCAGTTGCTGTTGGCGCAGTCACCGGCACTTGCGCGTCGTTGGGATTGCACCCAAGCGGCATCAGCGAAGCGAGCCCCGCACCGACTGACAAGGAACCAAAGCCTCTCCGCGAGAGGAGCTCCTGTTTGAGTCGATATTGGACCATGTCATCGAAGGAATCGTCGTCACACATGAGCCGAGTAGACACCCATTCCGTGGGTCGCGTCACTACTACTGACAGAACTGCCCTAGGCTTTTCGACCCGACGCAGTGACTTCCGGTGCCGCAAGATCGGCGCGGCCAACACGGCGGTTGACCCAAGCTTCCCACCGCCTCATTCTGACGCATGCGCTCTTCAGTCCTGAGTTTGCTAGTCGCTCTCGGATGCTCACCTTTCGCGGTCGTGCCCGTGACGCCTGGTGTGGATGGCTCAGTCGCAGACGTCGCCGTTGCAGACACGTCGCCTGTGGACGCAGGACCGCAACCTGATGACCTCTCCAGTACGCTCGCACCCATCCGTGAGAGCAATGGTCTCCCCGCGCTCGCGGCGGCAGTTTTTCGCGGCAATCAGCTCATCGCGATCGGCGTGTCAGGTGTTCGCAAGCAGGGCGATCCCACGCTCGCGACGATCGCAGACCAGTGGCATCTCGGCTCCGACACCAAGGCGATGACTGCGACACTCATTGGTCTCTATATCGACCAAGGCAAGATTCATTTCGATGACACTGTCGCGACGCTCTTTGCAGGTGAGACGATCGATCCGAGTTACGCGAACGTGACTCTCGAGCAGCTCCTTCAACATCGAGGCGGCGCACCAGGTACCATGCCTGCAGACATCTGGTCGCAGATGTGGGCCGATGGCGCGACACCAGGTGCTCGCCTCAAGGCAGTGCGCGCGTTGTTGTCACGACCTGTTGCGCAAGCCCCTGGTACGTTCACCTACGCGAACGCTGGCTACATGATCGCTGGTGCCGCTCTCGAGCGCACGATCGGAGCGACATGGGAATCGCTCATGCAAAAAGACCTTTTTGGGCCTCTGCAGATGAGCTCTTGCGGTTTTGGAGCGCCTGGTACTTCTGGAAAAGTAGACGAGCCTTGGGGTCACACGATGAGCGGCAACACACCGGTGCCTGTCTCACCAGGACCTCAAGGTGACAATCCTCCTTCACTCGGGCCAGCTGGCACGGTTCACTGCGCGCTGACCGACTGGGGTAAGTTCCTCTCCGCCCAGCTCGCGGGTGCGCGAGGCGATCCGACCATCGTTTCAGCTCCCACTATCAAACGTCTGCAAACGCCTCCCAAGGGTGGTGACTATGCAGGTGGTTGGATCGTGACGACACGGTCATGGGCTGGGGGCGATGGCACGGCGCTCACGCACTCAGGTAGCAACACCATGTGGTTCGCGACCGCGTGGCTCGCGCCTGGCAAGAACGTGACATTCGTCGTCGCCACCAATCGCGCCGACACCATCGCGTCCACAGCGGTCGACAGCACCTTCGGACCGCTCATCAAGACCTACGCACCCTAACCAACGTGACTCGACGACGTCGCTGTCGTGCGTGTGCAAGGGCAACGTGGCCAATTGCAGCCTTGTCGACGATGCGCGCTGAAATGGTGAGCCCTGGACGTTGGCGCGTTCAGGGCATGATCTTCGAGGCCCGCAGTCGAGAAGATCATTCGCGGGTTCGGCGCAAGCATGTAAGCTCAATGGACCCACTTTCCTTTTTTCTGGAGGCCCAATGAAATCGACGTCTCTCTCTCTTGGCTTGTTCGCGACTGGTTTGTTGTTCGCGTGCGGTGGTGATGACTCCACGAACATCGTGCTACCCGACGGAGGCGGCGGCAACGACACCTCGTCCAACGTCGACTCGAGCGGTGGCAACGACACCAGCACTGGCAACGACACGGGCATCGGCGTCGACTCGTCGCCCGGCGTGGACGCCGCGAGCTTCAACCCGAGCAACGTGCTTGGCCTCGTGCTCTGGCTCGATGGAGCCAAAGGCGTCACGTTGACCAGCAACACGGTCAGTGGCTGGCAAGATCAGACGTCACACAAGAACGACGCCAAGGGCCTCACCAACAACTTTACGGCGCGCAACCCGACGCCAGTGAACAGTGGCATCAACAGCCTGCCTGTCGTCCACTTCAACAGCACGGGCGCCAATCAGAACACGGGCAACATGCTCACGGTCGCTGACAACCTCGACAAGAGCTTGCAGTGGGGCACAGGGGATTTCTACATCGTGACCGTCGCCGAGTACGACAACAAGTCCAGCGACGGCGCGTCGAAGGGCACTGCCGGCATGGTCATTCGCTTCCCGTTCAACGGGCAGACGGGTGTTGAGCTGATCGGCAACATCCCAAACATCCAGCAGCAAACCGCATCGGATGGTTTGGTCACGTACGTCGCGAACGGCGCGCTCGCGTTCACGAGCAACGCATACAACACGAACAAGCCGCACATCTTCGTGTCGAAGCGTGCCGGCACTGTTCTCGATCTTCGTGTCGACGGCGCCTCCGTCGGTAACGGCATGTCGAACCAAAACGTCGACAACGCCGGAACGCCGCTCACGCTCGGCGCAGCGGGAGATGCGAGCATCTTCCGCATGAACGGAGACATCGCCGAGGTCCTGATCGTCAAGGGCATGCTCACTGCCAACGATCAGTCGGGCATCGAGGGCTATTTGAAGCAGAAGTACAACACGCCCTGAGCCAGGGCAGAGTCTCGCCGTTCTCGGTCCGTGCTTAGGCGCCACAGTGTTGGCATGGGCAACGGTTCGCGCATTCCATATGGACCGGCACCAAGTCCCAATCAGCTGCGGCGGCGATTGCCCATGATCCTCAGCATGAAGAGGAACATGTTGATGAAGTCCAGATACAGGATCAACGCGCCCACGAGCGGCATGTTCGCTTGCACGGCGCCGCGACGGAACAGCTCCTTCAGCCGCTGGGTGTCGTAGGCGGTCGCGAGTGCCCTTGTCATCGCCAGCATCGCGGCGTGCTCCCTCCAGGAGGGTGGAGTCATCGTCGCGGTGGGCATCGACTCGAGCGTGGCC
>JANYHY010000592.1 GCA_025362165.1 Myxococcales bacterium
ACACGACGCGCTCGCGGCCCGAGGTGCTCACGACGCTGTTCCGCACCGCCATCGATCACGGCGCTACGCGATTGTGCCTGTCGGACACCGTCGGTCACGCCACTCCAGACGGCGTGCGCAACCTCGTTCAATTCACGCGCAGCGTGATCTCCGGCACTGGCGCCAAGGACATCGGCATCGACTGGCACGGCCACAATGATCGCGGGCTCGCGCTCGTCAACGCTTTGTGGGCGCTGGAGTTCGGCGCCGATCGCGTGCACGGCACCGCGCTCGGTATTGGCGAACGCGTCGGCAACGCGCAGATGGAGCTCATCTTGTTGAACATGAAGCTCCTCGGCTCGCTAGAGCACCAAGACCTCACCAAGCTCATGACGTACTGCGAGACCGCTGCCAAAGCAGTTGGCTGGAATGTCGCGTTGAATTATCCGCTAGTCGGCGCAGACGCATTCCGCACGGCCACGGGCGTTCACGCAGCGGCGATCATCAAGGCGATGCAGAAGGGCGACGCATGGCTCGCCGATCGCATCTACAGCGGCGTACCCGCAGGAATGTTCGGTCGCAAGCAAGAGATCGTGATCGGCTTCATGTCGGGCGCCTCGAACGTCAGCTATTACCTGCGCGAGCGCAACATCGAGGCGGACGAGACTCTCGTCGCGGAGCTCCTCAAAGAGGCCAAGGCCGTCGATCACATCCTCACGGAGGCAGAAGTGATGACGGTCGTACGGCGTGTGCACAAGAACTAATGGCGCTCGCGAACAGCGGGGGAATTAGCATCTATTACGACGTCACCGAGGGCCGCGGCAGCGGGTCCGAGACAGTCGTGCTCTTGCAGGGATTGGGGCTCAGCTCGCGCTTCTGGTTCGAGCAGCCCGCGATCTTGCGCGACATGCCGGACGGTCCGAGACGAATCGTCGTCATCGACAATCGCGGAGCCGGCCGCAGCGACAAGCCCTCTGGACGCTATCGAATGCGCCAAATGGCAGACGACGTCATCGCAGTCCTGGACGAGATCGGCTGCGAGCGCGCGACGATCGTCGGAGTCTCGATGGGCGGAATGATCGCTCAACGCGTCGCGATGCATCACGCGTCGCGCGTCGACGGACTGGTGCTCATCGCGACCATGCCGGGACTGCCGCACTCGCGCTTGCCCAGCCCCAAGGCGATTGGATTGTTATTGACGCTCCCCCTCCAGAAGAAGCGCAGCCGCCAGCACGATCGCCTCCTTCTGCCTGAAAATGAGCTCGATCGCGCTTCGGTGCATTTCGCGAAGTGGCCCGCCGCCCTCGCCGCAGACCCGCTCACCGCGCGCACCTTCGCCTCACAATTTGCTGCAGTCGCCACCAACTGGACAGGCAGACTGCACGACAACATCACGTGCCCTGCGGTCATCGTGAGCGGCAAAGAAGACATCCTCATCCCGCCAGAGAATGGCGCTCGCATCGCCAAACGAATCCGCAACTCGCACAATGTCGTGTTGGACAACATCGCCCATGCAGTCCCTCTATTGGACAAAGAAGTAGTGACAAGAAGCCTGCGCCAACTGCGAACCATGACCTCCTGAAATTACTGCCGGGCCAGCCCCCTCCAACTCCCCCACGTTCGTCACGTTCGTGGGGGAGGGCAGACAACATTCGATACAGAGCGCATGTCTTAACAATCGGATACGTGAGTTCTCTTCTCCTCCCCCACGACCGTTGGGGAGGTCGGGAGGGGGCTGGCGCGGCCCGACGGCCCGGCTGAGCGCTCCCGTGATACGCTGGTGATCTTCATCTGGAGGTCCCATGCGCGCGATCGTGTCTGTCTCTTTGCTCGGGGTGCTCGCGTGCGCTGGGATGCTCTTTGCGCCTGGTTGTGGTGGCGACGACGCCGTGGGGACGGACGCGGGCATCGAGGCCGGTGACGAGTCGCAGTCCGACCAGAGCGTCATCACTCAGCACTGCGCGAATGGCACGACGTGCGGCGATGGCGGCGTGTGCGCGGGCGACAAGTGTTGCGCGAAGGACACGGCCTGCGGGGACAATTGTTGTGGCGCGGCGCAAGTGTGCTCATTCCAACAATGCGTCACTCCCGGAGGCCCGTGCGTGGACAGCAGCGACTGCGGGCCAAACCAATATTGCGACTACGCATTAGGGGACAATGACGCCGGCGCGGGTGGAGACGCGAGCTGCCCAAGCGGCGCGGTGCAGAAGAAGGGACGCTGCCTTCCGAAGCCTCCCATCTGCGCCCCCGACGCTGGCGCGCCCGATGGCGGCCCGCTGTCGTGCCTCGAGCAGTGTGAATATCACGGCAGCGGCACATTCGCGCCTCAGCTCAAGTTCTCTTGGGGAGGGCAAGTCACGCCCCCCTACGCGACAGACGTCATGATGACTCCTATCGTCATCGAGCTCGACGACGACAACTGCGACGGAAAGGTCAACGAGAAGGACATCCCCGAGATCGTCTTTACGACCTTCACCAATGGCAACTATCAATCCAATGGCACGCTCCACGCAATCTCGATCGTGAAGGGTGCAGTCGTAGACAAGTGGGCAAAAGCCGGAGAGATCTATCCAGGCACGCTGATCGCGGGCGGAGACATCAACGGATTACCTGGCAATGAGGTCGTCGGCTGCGGGACGGACGGCACCGTGCACGCGTACAACGGCGATGGGACCCTCTTGTGGAAGAGCCCAGGGGGCATTGGCTGTTATATGCCGTCGATTGCAGACTTGGATGGAGACGGGAACGTGGAGGTCGTCCTCGAAGGCGGCATCTTGAACGGCAAGACTGGCGCGTTGAAGGCATCTTACTCTGCGCCCATGGCTGGCACTTTCGTCGTCAGTGACATCGACAATGACGGTCAACTCGACATCGTGACCTCCAGTCAGGGCTACCACACGAATGGTCAATTGTTCGTGGACACCAAGGTGCCTGGCAATTGGCCTGCAATTGGAGACTTCGACAAAGACGGTAAGCCCGAGATCGTCGCCGTTCACTACCCGTCACATACTGCCTCGTTCTGGCACTACGACTCCGCGCAGGTCGCCAAATTCAGCTGGGTTCGACAGGGCGTGGACTTCAATGGAACAGTCATGCAGCACTGCCCTGGAAACAGTGCGGGATTCACATCAGGTGGCGGACCGCCCACGGTCGCTGACTTCAATGGAGACACGATCCCGGACGTCGCGCTCGCGGGCGGCATCGGGTACGCGGTGCTCGACGGCGCGAAGATCGTCAATGGCGCGATCATGAACCCGGCGACCATCATGTGGACCTCCACGACGACCGACTGCTCGTCCGCCGCCACAGGGAGCTCGGTGTTCGACTTCGACGGCGACGGCAAGGCAGAGGTCATCTACTCGGACGAGAATCACCTGCGCATCTACGAGGGACCGACGGGCAAAGTGCTCTGGGAGGCGTGCAACACGACAGGCACGCTCGTCGAATATCCAGTCATTGCAGACGTGGACAATGACGGTCACGCAGACATCGTCGTCGTCTCCAACGCGTACGCGAGCCCCTACAGCGCTGAATATCAATGCAATGATGGCAAGCAAATCGCTCAATCTGGAATTCACGTCTTCGGCGACACAGATGGCAGTTGGGTGCGCACGCGCCGCGTATGGAACGAGCACGCGTATCACGTCACCAACGTGAATGAAGACGGCACCATCCCAAACATCGAATTGCCCAATTGGAAACAACCTGGCCTCAACAATTTCCGCCAAAACAAGCAGCCTGGCAGTGAGTTCGCGGCGCCGGACGCGGTCGTCTCGATCCGACCTGAGTGCGGCGGAACCTTCCAGCTCGTTGCCACTGTGACCAACATCGGAGAAGCGGCGCTGCCGCCGAACGTGGTCGTTGGTTTCTACGCGGGCACGCCAGGGACTGGGCAGAAGCTCGGCGAGGCGAGCACCACGCAGACGCTCTATCCCGCTCAAGCAGAGAACGTCATTCTGCTAGTGCCCAATCCGCCCGCAGGCGTCAAAGAGGGTACAGTCCCGATTTACGCGATAGTCGACGACACCAAGGTCCCTCACCCGAGCTGGCACGAGTGCCGAACGGACAACAACACCGGCACCGGTAGCGGCGCCTGCGTGAATCCGAACTGAGTAGCTGAGGGCGTCGCGCGCGTGTGGTAGCGCTCGTGCGATGATCCCGCGCTATACGCCAGCAGACTTCACTGAGCATTGGTCCGACGACAAGCGCTTCGAGGTGTGGCTCACGGTCGAACTCGCGGCGTGCGAGGCGATGGAGCACGAAGGCCTCGTCCCGAAGGGGATCGCAGCCTCCATTCGCGCCAAGAAGCTCCCGTTGAGCGCCGCGCGCATCCTCGAGCACGAGCGCACGACCAAGCACGACGTCATCGCGTTCTTGACGCACGTGGAGGAGCTCGCCGGCATCGACGCGCGCTGGCTGCACCGCGGAATGACCTCGAGCGACGTGCTGGACAGCGCGTTGGCGATCTTGCTGCGCGACGCGACCGACAAGATCCTAGTGCGTTTGGACGCGCTCTTGTCCGCGTTGGCGATTCGCGCGCGCGAGCACAAGAAGACGCCGATGATAGGCCGCAGTCACGGGATCTTCGCCGAGCCGATCACCTTCGGCCTCGCGCTCGCGGGACACCATGCGGAGCTCGCGCGGGCCAAGAAGCGAATCCAAGCCGCGCGTGAGGAGATCGCGGTTGGAAAGATCGCGGGCGCCGTCGGCACTTACGCGCATCTGTCGCCGGCGATAGAGGCGCGCGCGCTCGCCGCATTAGGGCTCAAAGCAGAGACGGTCTCCACTCAAGTCGTCGCGCGCGATCGGCACGCGTCGCTATTCTCTTCATTCGCGTTGTGCGCTGCGGCGATTGAGCGCTTCGCGACCAATGTTCGTCATTGGCAGCGCTCCGAGGTCGGCGAAGCAGAGGAGGCGTTCACCGCTGGACAAAAGGGTTCGAGCGCGATGCCGCACAAGCGAAACCCGATCTCCAGCGAGAACCTCTGCGGATTGGCGCGAATCGTACGTGCGGCCGTGGCTCCCGCGTTGGAGAACGTCGCGCTCTGGCACGAGCGAGACATCTCGCACTCGTCCGTGGAGCGCATGATCGCGCCAGACGTGACGAGCACCCTCGCGTTCATGTTGGATCGCACCAAGACGCTAGTCGAAGGATTGGTCGTCTATCCAAAGCGATTGAGAGAGAACCTCGACCGCGCAGGAGAGCTCTATTTCTCGGAGGCGATATTGCTCGCATTGGTGCAATCGGGCATGCCGCGACAAGAGGCTTATGTGCTCGTACAACGCAACGCGATGCGCGCCTGGAGCGGCGACGGGACCTTCAGAAAGAATCTACAAGCGGACAATGAGGTAGTCGCGAAGCTCGGCAATGAGGTCATCGCCCAATGCTTCAATCTCGACCACGCGCTCGCGCACGTGGACCTCATCGTGGAGCGCGCGCTCGCTAAGGGCTAGTCCAGATGACGCCCGAAGTGCCGTCCGACTGCACGACAGTCGCGGTGGTAGTCGCGCCGCGCGTGATGTGAAGCAAGGCACCCGAGCTGTCGCTCACCGCGTAAGACATCCCCGTGTCGATCAAGAAGATGCGACCCGAGTAGCGTGAAGCGATAGTCCCTTTGGGGCGCGTGCCTTGCGGATCGTCTGGAAAGGCAACGTCGGTGGGCACGTGTCCAAACACGATGTGTTTGACACCTAATGCAGCCAGCTCCGTGTCGAGCCCAGCAGCGCCGCTCCACCACAGACGCGCTTCGAGCAGACTGTCGGTTCCGACGAAGAACGGATCGGCGTAGTTGGGCGCTGCGATGACGCGCTGGGTGATTTGATCGACAGTGAGCCCTTGAGGATTGCCGGCGTGCGCGAAGAACCACTCGTCCACGACGGCGGCGATGGGCCGTGAGCGCAGCCACGTGCCGAACCGCGACGATCCCGCGGCGACGCTCGCAGGATCCAACCCGGCCGCGCCAAGCTCGGAGCGAAACTCAGTGGCCTTGGAGTTGCTCGGATCAGCCATGAACTCGGCCTCGTGATTACCGAGCGTCACGATGACGCGGCCTCCCGCGTCTCGCGCTTGCGCCTCTAGTCCGATGAACAAATCGATCGCGCGCAGCGCATAAGAGCCTTTGTCGATAGTGTCACCCGTGACGACGAGCACGGTCTTCCCGCCAATCCACGCACAAGGCGTGGCCGCATTGACCAACTTGCCGGCGACGAGCAATCGCACGAGCGCATCCGGATCGCCGTGCACGTCACTGAGCGCGACGATCTCGGTCGCCCCGCGAACAGTGACGACCGCGGGATTGGTGGTGTAGTCACGCCCCCCGTCGAATGAAGGGTCCGTGCCCTTTGAACAGAGCGGCGCGTCGCTCTCCACGGGTGCCGGCTGACACGCGAAGAGCGCGAGCGCGACTACAACTAAACTTCTCACGCGCGCAACGTCCAGCCTTTATCGCGTGATGTCAATCGCGTAAGTGCCATTGCCCGAGGTGGCGGTCCCGGTGATGTGCGTGGTGCCTGGCTTTCGCGAGACGGTAGTGTTGCCGCCGTCACCGGCCATCAGGTCTGCCGTGAAGCTGACATTGAGCGAAACAGAACCGGTGAGAGTGCCGGTCATCGTATAGGTGCCTGCGAGCGTGCCGTTCATCGTCCCAGTGGGAACGTTCGCGAGCTTCATGGACAAGGCAGGAGCGGTCGCGGTGGTCGCGTAGGTGATCTTTCCATCATCCGTATAAGTGGTCATCACCTCTGTGAGGTTCATTGTCTTGTTGGCAGAGGCGCCTTTGTCTACTTGTCCCGAGACCACGAGCGTCCCCCCCATGTTGCCATTGGCAGTTTGGGGAGGGATGTTCGCGCTGCTGGCGGCGTTGAAGCCGGCGAACCCGAGGCTGATCGCTTTGTCGATCGAAGCGTCCAGCCCAATATATGCGGCCTTCGCGGTCTCCGCAGAGCTCACCGCTGTGTTGCTGTTGTCGGACGAACACGCAAACGTCGCCGACAACAGGCAAACGAATACGGCGGCTCTCGATCGGCTCAATTGGGGCGTGCCTACGGCACCTCCGCTACGCCGAAGGCCGTTGATGTCCGCCGAAGGTGGCATCAATTGAGGGCGCATTTGCTCACGTTCACGTTGTTCAGATTGAAGTTGCCTTGAACGCCGACAGTGTCTTTGTTGCCGGCCTTGCAGTTGCCATGAGTCAGCACCGCAGCCGTCGTCGAGCAATCCAGTCCCTTGCCGAAATTGTTGCCCAACGCTTTCACGTTGGCATTCAAGCTAACGCTGAAGTTGACGCACAACCCAGCCCCCTGATTGGTGCCGTCCTGGAGGAAGTTCAAACCCCAATCGACATTGGAGGCTCCGAGATCGACAGCGGAGTAGTCCGTCGAGTTGTTGCCGGGCATCAGCGAGACGCCGTTGAGCGCGTTGCTCAAGCTGTAGCTGCTACGGAGCTTCAATCCAGAGCCGCCAGTCACCGCGATGCCATCTCCCACTCCTGCAGCTCCAGTGTTCACGACCGCGAGGCCCTTCACGTCGCAGACTGGCGCGCCACTGTTGGGCGTCTGCGAGATCGCCAAGCCTGCCACCGTATTGCCATCCATCAGAACTGTCGCGCTGGAGGGCGGTGAGTTACCTAGTGAGCCAGAGATGGTCACGGAACCGGTGCCGCCGACCTGGACGCCTCCAGCGCCATTGTTCTTGAAGAGGATCTGGGTGGACTTGCCCGTGATCGCTGCGAGCGAGTTGTCTCCGATCCGGAGCCCCGACTTCTTGTTGCCGAGGAACTGCGAGCCGTCATTGATGCTGATTTGACCCTTACCCCCGACGGTCATGCCCTCAGCGGCGAAGTTCTGGATGATGACGGCGTTGATGACATCGGTCGTGTCAGCGCCGGTCGTCACTTGAACGCCGTTCGTGCCAGTCTGCTTCTGTCCATCAATCGTCAATGTGTCCAATCCGCCGCCGACACTATTGATGATGAAGCCCGCCTTGCCATTGGGTACTAGGACAGTGACGAGCCCTCCATTGCCTTTGATCATCACGTTCTTCGGGAGCGTGATGGGGAACGTCTCTCCCACGGCCACGGTGGACGGACCCATCACGGTGACCAGCGTGCCCGGCATCGGCGGGTTGTTCGCGGCCGTGATGACGGTAAGGGCATAAGTGATCGTCTTGAACGCGCATGCGGAGTTCGAGTTGCCGAGCATCGTGCCGCTGCCGGAGCTGCTCATCGAGTCGGATCCGTTCGTCGGATCGACGACGTAGTGCCAAGGATTACCTACCGTATCGCAGCCAGCGTCTCCCATGAAGCCGTCGCTCGCGTCCGCAGTAGTGCCATCCGCGCTACCACCATCGCCGACCGACGTGTCGCCGACGGAAGTGTCAACGACTGACGTGTCCGCTGTGGAGGTGTCGGGGCCCGCCTCGTTGCTGGCTCCTTCTGCCGAACCATCCGCAGGAGTAATGGGAGTCGAGTCGTCTCCACCGCAATTGACGATTCCAGCGGCTGCGAACAATACGGTAATGACGAGAGCGGTCTTGTGTTTGGCTTTCATGGGGCTCCTAGAGAAGACAAGGGGGCTCTGTCCAAGAGTCTCGCTGGGGCGAGACTTGGAATTACCTGTCAGTGTGAATTAGCACTCAGTTCGGCGGCGGGTATTCGCAGCGGCCGTTGTTGCAGGGCACGCCGTTGCAGCAGTCGCCGCTGTTGTTGCAGGTCTGGCCGTAGAGCGAGCATGGCGGCGGGTTCATGCCTCCATCAGGGTTCGGCGGCGGAACGAGCGGCTGGCAGGTGCCAGTCGTCTGGTTGTTGGGGATGTAGCAAGTGTTGCCGGGGCAGCAGTCTGCGCTCGTCGTGCATGGGCCCTGCTTGGGCACGCACGCGGTGGGGTAGCAGACGTACGGGGGATTGCCGTTCAGGTTGGGCACGCACGGGTTTAGGTTGCAGCAGTCTGCAGAAGAAGAGCAGCCGCCGTTGCTTGGAACGCACGGATCGCCCTTTTTGTAACTGCATCGCGGGACGCCGAGCAGATCCTGGTGACACGTATCGAACTGCTGGACGTTTCCAGAGCAACAGTTGTCGGTCGCGTTGCACTGGTTGGTCTTGAGTCGGCAAATGTCGCCGTCAGGCTTGCAGCCGTTCGGGTTACTGCAGACGCCGACGGGGTCGGAGATGTTCGCTTTGTTGCAGACCTGCGTCGGGTTTTTGCCGAAGCCGCCGCAGCAGTCAACGTCTGCCGCGCAGATGTCTCCGACGGGCTTGCAGCCGCTGGACGGCTGGCAGATGAGGACGTCCGTCGGACCCCACGGGGCGCAAGAGCGGCTGCAGCAGCCTCCGCCGCACGTCGGGATGCCGCCGTCCGTCGGCTGCACTCCACCGTCTGCCGCGATACCCTGGCAAACGACGCCGTCGATCATGCTGCACTGCGCGCCGATGTTCTTCGGCTGGCCGCAGATGCCAAATTGCTTGCCATTGGCGATGGTGCAGATGTGGCCGCAGCAGTCTCCGCCCTTGGTGCAGATGTCGCCTTGTTGTGTGCAGTAAGAAGGTTGCGCGCAGATACCGCTCTCGCAGAACTGTGAGCAGCAGTCTCCGCCCGTGGAGCACGAGTTGCCGAGGGTCCTGCAGCTATTGTTGAGTGGCGCACACTTGTTGTTGGTGCATGTGCCGCTGCAACAGTCGCTGTCCTTGCCGCAACCTTGATTGTCGCTGACGCACTTGGGTGGCTGGCAAGCGCCGTTCAGACAGTTGCCGGAGCAACAGTCCGAGGGTGCCTTGCACCCGATGCCGAGGTTGAGGCAATTGAGGCCGCCGTCGGTGAGACCTCCGTTGTTCCAGCCGCCGTCGTTCCCGGTCCCTCCGTCGGGAAAGCCACCGCCGCCGTCGATGGGGTTGCCCGCCTCATCGAGGAGCGTGCCGTCGAGCCCTCCGTCTCCCAACGTGGTCGAGGAGTCGTCACCGCCGCACGCGACGATGATGAAAGAGGCAGCGAACCCAACAGCGATGAGGCTGGCGATCGGTTTCATGGTGGAAGCGTTCTGCAAGCATCTTGCCGCTATCTCACCGCGAAAAGCAGCCTATTGTGCGGGTGTTTGGTGGTCACTGGAGTTGCCACCTGGTCGCTCGACCGACCGCTACGCAATGGACTTCACAACCGGGCGGCGATTGCTCAGGATGCGTGGAGATGCTCGACAAACCGGGACGCACGGAGCTCAACACCAAACCGTCTAGTGTGTCGGAGAGCTCCATCCTTCGAATGGTGGTCACTTCGGGGCCAAGCTCTGGCAGAGCGTTCGCGATGGTCAACTCGCAAGCCACGGTCGGCCGTCATCCCACGAACGATCTGCACATCGACGACCCCCTCGTGAGCGGAGTGCACCTGGAGGTCTCTCGCGTGGGAGGTCGGCTGCGCGTGCGTGACGCGGGCAGCACGAACGGCACGTGGCTCGGCCCGCATCGCGTCAACGAAGTAGAGCTTGCGGCGGGTGCGTCGCTGCAGCTTGGCGGATCCACGCTCTCGATCGACATCGACGATCAAGCAGCACCCGCGTCGCGCAAGGAGAACGAGGGTTTCGGAAACATGGTCGGGCGGACGCCCGCGATGCAGGAGGTGTTCGCAACCCTCGAACGCGTCGCGCAGAAGTCGCTCACGGTCTTGGTCCTCGGCGAGACAGGCACGGGCAAAGAGGAGGTCGCGCGCGCCGTTCACGCGGCCTCTCCACGCGCACACAAACCATTTGTCGTGATCGACGCTACCGCGCTGCCAGAGACCCTCGCCGAAGCGTTGCTCTTCGGTCACGAGCGCGGAGTGTTCACGGGCGCCAACGAGCGCAGGCCCGGATTGTTCGAGGCGGCCGCGGGCGGCACGGTGTTCATCGACGAGGTCGGAGAGCTTCCGGCCGCGCTCCAAGCCAAGTTCTTGCGCGTGCTCGAGCGACTGGAAGTCGTGCGCGTCGGATCGGCGGTGCCCACGAAAGTGGACGTGCGCATCGTGGCCGCCACGCACCGTGATCTCCGCCACGAGATCGACGCAGGGCGGTTCCGCGAGGACCTCTATTACCGATTGGCCCAGATTCAACTCCGACTCCCTGCGCTGCGTGATCGCGCAGAAGACGTGCCGCTGCTTGTCGCCAAGTTGCTCGCTTCGTTCGCGAGTGAGCAGCAGCGCGAGCTCTTCATCGACAAATCCGCGATCGATTATCTCAGCGAGCAGTCGTGGCCGGGCAACGTGCGCGAGCTGCGCAACGTGCTCCTGCGTGCGGCCGCGCTCGCGACGGGTGACGTGATCTCGCGCGCCGACGTCAGCGGAGAGGGCGTCGGCTTTCGAGGCACGCGGGAGGAGCGCGAGGTGCTGGACCTCTCGGGCAAGTTCGCCGACGCCAAGCAGCGCGCGATCGAGCGCTTCGAGAGCGTGTACCTCTCTGCGCTAGTGAAGCGCACAGGAGGCAACCTCTCGCTCGCTGCGCGAGAGGCGGACGTGGCGCGGCATCATCTACGCGATCTGCTCAAGAAGCGCGGTCTCTATGCACCCAAGGACGACGAGTGAGCGCAACCGTGGCATGATGATGATGCCCACATGCCTCGCGTCGTCGGTAAACAATATGCGCTGATCGGCGTGATCGGGCGCGGCGGCATGGGCGAGGTTTGGGAGGCTCAGAACAGCCGCACGGGCGCTCCAGTGGCGCTGAAGATCTTCCACGGGTCGGGCGACTTCAAGCTGCGCTTTCGTCAAGAGGCCAAGCTCGCGGCGCAGCTCGCGCATCCGAACATCGTCCACGTCTATGACCTGCTGGAAGAGCCAGATGGCACGCTTGCCTTGGTGATGGAGCGCTTGCGGGGCGAGACGCTCGCGTCATGCATCGCACGTGCGCCGCTCGACGTCGGAGTGGCGCTCGCTGCGACGTTCCCGATCCTCTCAGCGCTCGAGCACGCACACCGCTCGGGAGTCATTCATCGCGATCTCAAACCAGCGAACGTGTTCCTGTCGCTGACGCCGGACGGCGAGGTCGTCCCCAAGCTCCTCGACTTTGGTATCGCCAAGCCCGCGGAGACGAGCATCCACACGCTCGAAGGGCACACGCTCGGCACCCCCGAGTACATGTCACCGGAGCAGATCCGCGACGCGCCGGATCTCGACGGACGAAGCGACGTGTTCTCCACCGCGGTGGTGCTCTACGAAGCGATCACCGGCGAGCAACCGTTTCGCAAGGCGAGCCCGTCCGCGCGCATTGGCGCTGTGCTCGAGACCGTGGTCGATCCCGATCCGCGGATCCCACCGAAGCTGTGGAGCGTCCTGTCGCGCGCTCTCTCCAAGCGGGCTTATGAGCGCCCGCAGAGCGCCGCAGAGTTTCGCCGCGAGCTACAGGAGGCTTCGGAAGAGGACCTCAGCGCATCAGGCGCCGCGCTCCGAGAGCTCGTGCAGTCTGCGCCAGCGACGTCGATCATGTCGACGGATCCGGCGACGCGCACGGAGGCTCCACGCACGCCTCGCGGGCGCTCCATGCTCCTCGGCGCAGGCGCTGCCGTCGTCGCCGTAGCCGCAGTCGCGATATGGAACAATCAATCGCCGCCTCCGCCCGTCGCATCATCGATCGGAGTCGATGCGAGCGCGCCAACGTTGTCCGCGAGCGCTTCGGTGTCGATTGAAGTTCCAGGGACTCCATCCGCGGCTGCTTCGAGCGCGTCGCCGCCGCAACGTGTCGGCCCGTCGCTCAAGCTCGCTGCGCCTCCGGTCAGCGCGACGCCGAAGGTCACGCTTTCCGTCAGCGTGAGGCCCATCGCGACCACGCCAGGCTTCTGATCGAGCGCCGGTCGTCCGGTGAGTGTAGTCTTCGAGCATGAGCGCGCGGCGACTCGCTGTTTGCTTCGGGGTGGCGCTCGCGGCCTGTGCGCTCGGCTGCGGCGCAGTGCCAGACCTCGTGTTCGAGAGCGCTGACGCTACATTCGATTCCGCGAGCGACGCGAGCGACGAAACGCAGGTGGATGCGGCCGTGGGCGATGCCGGGCCGAGTACCTGTCCGAACATGGTGCCGAGCTACGCCACGATTTGCTGCGGTCCCATCGCGTGCAGCGGCAGCAACTGTGTCGCGACTTGTTCCGATTGCGCCAAGTGCAGCCCGCTTGACCTCTGTTGCCCCAACGCGCAGAACCGAGCCGTCTGCAAGCCCGGCCAACACTGTTGAGCGCTGCCACCGCAGGTCGCGATTTTGGGCCTCTTCGACGGCCATCCGTCCTCACGTACAGGAGTACGTTCCGGGCGGATGTCCGCCGAATAGGCCCAAACTCGCTTACTGCGGCAGCAGCGCTCGCTGGGTGAGCGTTAGAAGGAGCGTTCGAGAATGGCTCGTGCTTGTGGCCAGGCGACGATCGCGATTACGGCTTGCTATCTACAGGGTGCCTGGAGCTTGTTAGTTGGTTAGCGTTGGTTAGAAGGAGCCTTCGAGAATGGCGGACGAAGAGGTTGCTCGTGCGTGTGCGCGAGGCCAGAGGACGATCGCGATTGTGGTCGCGACGACGGCGCTGATGGCGAAGGTTGCAGCGAGCGGACCGAGGATGAGAGCTTGATCGCGTTCGCTCGTGAGCTCTGCTTGCCGTGAGGCCGGGCACGGGCCGTTCGGACACGCCTGATGAAGGTCCGAGATGTCGTTCGCGCGCACGACGAGCGATGTGATCGCCGCGCCCGCGAGCAGACCTGTCGCCGTGAGCAACACGACCGACGCCGTCGGAGACCGCGCGGGTGGATCGGGCTGCGTTGGGGCGACTGCTGGTTCGAACGTCGCGTCGGCGTGCACTGTCACTCCCGCCGCGACGTTGACGTCCGTCTCGAAAGGCTTCATTCCAGGCGCTTCAGCGCGCACGTGATGTCTCGACGGCTCGACGAGAGTCGTCGTGTTCGGAAGCGTCGCCGTCACGCTCTCCAGGTCGATGTGCAGCGTGACGGTCGACACGGTCGCGGGGAAGCCGAGATCCAGCACTCCGATCTTGGTTGCGAGCGCGGCGCGCTTGTCGTGTGCGTCGTGGACCACAGCCTCCGTGTCCGCATCAAACGCGCTTGGTCCGAGCGCGATCGCACGATCGTACGCGCGCGCCGCCGCAACGCTTTGTCCCAACGCCTCGAGGCAAGTCGCGATGCGATATTCGACCTGCGCGGTGTCCTTGACCTTCGCGACCAGCTTGAGCTTGTCGAGCGCCGATGCGTAGTTTTGGTCGCTTTGATCCTTCAAAGCGTCGGTGAACAGCGCGCGCGCGCGATCGAGATCTTCGCCAGATTGGGCGAACGCGGCCCGAGCGCTCACCACGATCAGGAGCGTCATCAGGCTGCGCCGCAGGCTCTTCATTGGCCCGTTCAGCCTACTCGATCGCGGACGCGCGCGCGCTCTCAGCCTCTGACTTGGAAGATGCGGACTCTGCGTTTGCGTAGCTCGACCTCGAATGAGCCCTCCTTCTTCTTCAATACGGGCGTGTTCGTGTGGGGCCAAACCTCGGCGAGCTCTTGTACGCCGGGGAGCGCGAATTTAGCCGCCAATGCGATCGGGTTGGGGTTCATCACGAAGACGACTCTAGGTTTGCCGCTGGCGTCTTCGTGCACGGAGACGTGAGCATCAGAGGGCGTCACTGGATAAGTAGGTAATGACAACTCTTCAATACGGCGCGCGACGAGCGTGTCCGCCATGGCGACGTCGGTCATCGGCTCGTACTCGAGGCCCGTGATGTCGTGCGCGCGCTCCATCGGACGCATCGAGCCGTCGCGCGATGGAATGACCGGTCCGAACGTGACGCTCGTTCCCTCGTTCGCCGCCTTGCGCAGCCCGCGGAAGACCTCTCGCTTGAGACCCGCGGCGGTAACGCACACGATCCACTTCGACTGCGCGGTGCTCGCCTCCAAGCTCTCTCCGCCGGCGTACGCGAACGGAACTCCGCGCGCGAAGAGCGCTCGCTCGAACGCCCTGATCCAAGCCTCTCCTGCGAGGGTTGGAGAACGCGGCATCTGCTCATCCAGGCTCTCCTCGAAGCAGCTCACCTCGAAGCCGGCGCCCAGGATGTTGAAGAGCGCGGGTGTCAGCGGTCCCATCGCGTGCGTCGCGCGCGCGAGCCTGCGGAGCGATCGCGGCACGAGCAATCGAACAGGCGCGCGGCGCTTCAATCCGTAGAAGTCGCACTTGTCCAGCGCGTCCACGAGTGACTTGTAGGAGTCCGCTAGTTTGCGAGGGCGACCGATCGGATCGATCGGCGCGCCGATCCAACGATCGCGCTCGACTGCCATGTAGAGGTTGAAGCCGCGCAGCCCATACGCGAGCGCGCACAAGAGCGCGTAGAGCGAGTCCTTCTCGTCCAGCGGCGCGAAGAACGGAGGAAACCCAGCGCCAACCTCTGCACCGAACGCGGGAGCTCTCTCTCCGAGGGTTCGCTCTGCGAGCTCGCTCGTGCGCCGCAAGATGATCATGTGCTCGTTGGGCGCGGCGCGATGGTAGTAGTCGAGCGCGACGAGATCGATCGAGCCCGACATGCGCGCGGCGTTGAGCGGCGTCGCGGCCTCACCGAGTGGGAAGTTATGCATCGTAGGGATGCCCGTGAGCCCCGCGTCCGCGAGCGACGCAGCGAAGCGCTCCATTGCGGTCGCCAAGAGGTGCTCGTGGAACTCGACCCAGTCGAGGTGACGCGTGACCTGGTCGATGGTCGTCGCGTCGAAGCGCTCGGGCGGCGCGACGGTAGAGAAGCTCGTCTCGTCGGTGAGTCCATAGGCAGCACGCAACGCGGCAGGACGCTTGTACTTTACACGCAAAAACTGGCGAAAAAGAGCCACCGCGTCGGGGTGGTAGTCCTGATCATACGGACCGTCGCGGAAGTACATCGCGCCTTCGTTGTCGATTTGGAGGAGCACGATCGGCCCCTTGGGCCACACGTGCGGCGCGAGCACTCTGCCGCATGCGGTGAGCCACTTGTCCACCTCTTCATGGAGCGTCTCGCTCGCGTAGCTCGGTACGGGAAAACCGACGGGCACCATCGGGAGCATCACGGGGTTGTCGCGCGGCGTACGCGCCTGACAAGCGCGGTCCCACACGACGCGCTCGGGCAATCCGAAGTAGGTGAGCTCCGCGTTGATGTGTGGGCCGGGTCGGATCACCGCGCGCATCCCTCGCTCGTGCACCATGTCGAGGAAGCGTGAGACGTCGAGGCGCGGGTCCCGCTCTCCGAAGTCCAGCTGGCGGTCGGCGTTCTCGTGCACTCCCCACGGCACGTACGTGTCGACGAGCTTCATCCCCATCGCCTTCATCGCGTCGAGGCACGCGGGCCAGTCGCGAGGATCGTGTCGCCAGTAGTGCATGGAGCCGCACACGAGCGGCAAGATCTCACCGCCGGCGAGCTCTAGACCTCGCGGATGCAGACGTACGGTCGCGGTCGCTTTGGCCATCGTGTCAGTCGAGAGTCACGGTGCCCGCATAGGGCGCGCTCTTGAGCCCGCCTTGGTCGGTGAGCACGAACGTCCAGTCGTAGGTCTTGCCTTTGGACACTGCTGGGAAGGTAATCGTCGTGCCCTGAGAGAGCGACGAGGCCTGCGCAGGCGGGATGATCGTGGGGGCCGCTGCTTTGCCGTTGAGAGAGAACGTGACGGCGAGTTGGGTGATGAAGTCGTCAGCGTCCGAGTAAGTGTACGTGACGGCCCAGGCGTACGTCCCGTCCGCGGCGGCGGTGACGTGCGTGGGCGCGCTCACGCTGACCCATGTGGGCGGCACCGACTGCGTCGCACTGGAGCACGCCAGGAGCGTCATGAGACAAAGAGCGGCGCGCACGAAGATCAAGCGTACGCCCATGTCAGCCGCTCGTCTCGTCCGGCAACAGCTTGCGCAAGAGCGCGTCGAGCGTCCGCATGTCCTCGTCCGTGGCGCGGAGGCGCTCGAGCGACAGCGCGACCTTGCGCACGGTCGGCACCACGAACCGGAGGAAGCTCGCGTTGCTCTTCTTCTTGTCGATGAACACGAAGCGGCCCGCGTCCTTCAGCTTGCGCTGCACGGTCATCAGATCGAACTCGACATCGAGCCGCTCGCGTTCGGGCTTGGTCATCCCGCTGGCGGTCGCGAACTCGCTCAAGCGCTCCTCTACGAACGCGCGATCGAACTCTTGGTAGCTGTCATTGAGCAACGCGACCATGTCGTAGATGCGCGGTCCGAGCAGTGCGTCTTGGAAATCCAGCCACACGAGCGCGCCGGTTTCGCGAACCATCAGGTTGCGTGACTGGTAGTCGCGGTGAACGAAGCCGCGCGGCCAGCTCGCGATGCGCTTGGCCAGTCTGCCGGCGATGGCGTCGAACGTCTCGCGATCTTCGCCTTCGAGCTTGTGTCCGCGCGCCTCGAGGCCCCACTCGCGGAAGTGATCGATCTCCCAGCGAAGAAGATCTTCGTCGAACGCGCGCGTCTTGACGATGCACCCGTCTGGCAGCGGATCGAGCGCCTTTTGAGCCTTGGCGAGGTCCGTCACTGCTCGCGTGTAACATGCACGCTTCTGTCCGGGCTCACGTAGGAGGTAGTTCGCGAGCGTGTCGTCCCCGAGATCTTCGAGCAAGAGCCAGCCGTGCTCGGTGTCCTCGCCGAAGACTCGCGGCACGTCCACGCCGTGCGCCGTCAGCAGCTCGTGCACTTCGAGGAACGGCCAGCGCGCTTGCCCCTGATGCTTGCCGATCTCCTCCGGCTTGCCTCCCTCGGGCACGAACATCGCGACCATCGAGCGGTTCCCGCAACACACTCGGAAGTACTTTCGCGTCGAGGCGCCGCCGGGCATGACGTCGGTCTCGATCGCTTCGTCGTTCTGGACCGCGGCGCGCACGAGCGCGTGGAGCCTGTTCATGTCGAGCTCGGGCATCGAGCCCATATGAGTCGTCTGCCACGGCGCAGGTCAAGCGCTATGCACGCTTCTTCTTCGCCTTCGCGCGAGTCTTTGGGCGGTCCGGTGGGGCGAGACCGCTGAGGGTCTCCACGGCGCTCGCGAGTCGCTCATGGAACCACGCGTCTCGCTCAGCGCTCGCGTTCTTGCCGAGGCCCGCCCAAAGCGCTTTACCGCCGACCGCATAGCCCATCAGCGCAGTGAGCGAGAGGAGCATGAGGAACTCGATGTCCTCGCGCGATAGGACCTTCTTGTCGAAGGCGAGTCGCATCTCGATCACGTCCGCGACCTTCCGAAAGCCCTGATCGCGGCGCGGGAAGAAGTCGTCCTGATCCATGCGACCCGACAAGAGCGCCCACGCGATGAGGCGCCCATAGAGCGGCCGATTGAGCTGCACGCTCGCGTGCTGGATCCAAGCGCGAGGTCCGCCGCTCGAGAGCTCCACGATCCGCGCGATGGTCTCGGCGCGCACTCGACGCGTGTGCTCTCCGAAGGCTGCCTCTACCAACGCGTCGTACGTGCCGAAGTAGTGCGTGACGAGCGCGTGGCTCACGACGGCCTCCTTCGCGACCTCTTTGAGTCCGACCGCGTCGGGTCCTGCGTTCGCGAACAATCGGAGCGCCGCGTCGAGGATCGTTCGCCGCGCCTCCTCTGGGCTTCGTCGAACGCGAGGAGCTCGTGTCATGCGGTTACACCGTACACTATTGGCACGCTTGACAACAACGGAAGCAGCCCTATTGTCACGTTTGACAACAGGAGTCGGCACCATGGAAACTGCAGTCACTCACGAAGACGAGCTCAACGCGGCGCGAGTCGCGCTCACCGGGACACCGCTGCAGCGCGCGAAGATCGCGACGCGCGCGCTCGTCTCTTTGTTGCGCAACCCAGATGACACGAGGCAAGTCTTCTTGCTCGGCGTGAGCACGGGTCGGCGCGCTCTGCCCAACCTGCTCACACGCATCGTACTCTCGGAGGAGGGCGGTCGAATGATCCGCGAGCAGCCCACCATCGACAGCAAGCACGTGGACTACGAGGCGCTGCGCAAGTTGCCAGACGGCACGCTCGGCCGCGAGTACGTGCGGTTCTTGGACGTCAACCACCTCGATCCCGATCTCTTTCACGCGCCGCCAGGCTTGCCGCAGATCCCAGCCTACGTCGCGCAACGCATGCGGCAGACGCACGACATCTGGCACGTGCTCACGGGCTACACGCCGGACGTGCCTGGAGAGGTGGCGCTACAAGCCTTCAGCTTCGCGCAGTCGCGCACGCCGCTGTCTCTGCTCATCGCGTTCTTCGGCTCGCTCCGTAACTCGGTGAAACACCCCGGCATCATCGGCAAGTCGATTGACGGTTATCGCCGCGGCAAGAGGGCCGCCTTCTTGCCGAGCGTGTGGCTCGAAGAGATGTGGGCGCTGCCCCTGGAAGAGGCGCGCAAGCGACTCTCCATCGATGCGGTCAATTAGATCGCGAGCGCTTCGTCGCAAGCTTTGATCGTCGCGTCGATGTCCGCGTTCGTGTGCGCGTTGCTGATGAACGCCGCCTCGAACTGAGAGGGTGGCCAATATTGCCCGCGCTCGCGCATCGCGCGGTGCCACTTTCCGAAGCGCTTGGTGTCTGCGTCTTTCGCGTCGTTCCACGATCCGACGGGACCTTTGCAGAAGAAGAGCGTGAGCATCGAGCCCACGCGCTGCACGCATCCAGTCACCTCGTGCGCACGCAGCGACGCGTTCATCCCCGCTTCGAGCCGAGCGCCGAGCGCTTCGAGGTGCGTGTAGAGTGCATCATCGAGCTTTGCGATCGCCGCGAGCGCCGCGCTCACCGCGATCGGATTGCCGCTCAACGTGCCCGCTTGGTAGACAGGACCGAGCGGCGCGATCTTCTGCATGATGTCGCGACGCCCGCCGTACGCGGCCAGCGGTAGTCCGCCGCCGACGATCTTGCCGAGGCAAGTCATGTCCGGCTCGAGTTTGGCGCGCTGCTGCATGCCGCCGCGCGCGACGCGTGAGCCGGTCATCACCTCGTCGAAGATGCTGACCGCGCCGTGTTGCTTGCAACATGCAATGATCGCCTCGAGGAAGCCTTTTTCAGGGGGAACGCAGCCCATGTTGCCGACGACAGGCTCGACGATCACCGCCGCGATGTCCTTGCCGCGCGCGGCGAACAGCGCCTCCAACGCGGCGATGTCGTTGTAGTGCACGGTCGCCGTGTTGCTTGCCGTCGCGACCGGGACGCCTGCGCTGTCCGGCACTCCGAGCGTGGCCATGCCGCTGCCAGCCTTCACGAGCAAGAAGTCCGCGTGGCCGTGGTAGCAGCCCTCGAACTTCACGACGACGTCTCTGCCCGTGAAGCCACGCGCCGCGCGGATGGCGGCCATCGTCGCCTCGGTGCCGCTCGACACGGCGCGCACCATCTCGATCGACGGATACAGCTCGCAGATTTTCTCCGCGAACGTGACCTCGAGCTCCGTAGGCGCGCCATAGCTCGTGCCTCGCGTCGCGGCGTCCGTGATCGCGGCGATGATGGCCGGGTGCGCGTGGCCCAAGATCATGGGTCCCCATGAGCCGACATAGTCCGTGTACTTCTTGCCATCCACGCTGTGGAGGTAAGCGCCTTGCGCGCTCGCGATGAAGATCGGGTCACCGCCAACGGCGCGAAACGCACGCACTGGGCTGTTCACTCCGCCCGGGATCACTCTCTGCGCTCGCTCGAACAGCACTTTTGACTTCTCGTCACTCATGGGCCGGAAGGTACCATCGGGCTACATGAGCGACGAGAAGAACTCCAAAGGCTGGGACAC